>NZ_JAPVLS010000006.1:0-194613 GCF_027158125.1 Streptomyces sp. H39-C1 | reverse complement strand
GCGCGGTCCGGTGGGCGTCACCGGGGTCGATGGCCGGTGCCGCCGCGACGAGGGCGGCGGTCTCCGGGTCGTCGAGCGCGATCATTGGCTGGTCGCCGGTGGCCGAGCCGGCTTCGGCCGCGGTGGTCACCAGCAGCGCGGGCCGGGCGTCGGCCATCATGAACGTGAGCCGCTCGGCCGGGTTGTCCAGGTCCAGCGGCAGATAGGCGGCCCCGGCCTTGAGCACGGCGAGGAACGCCACCACCAGATCGAGGGAGCGGCGCATCCCGACGGCCACGAGCTGTTCGGGTCCCGCGCCGCCGGCTATCAGGTGGTGCGCGAGGCGGTTCGCCCGTGCGTTCAGTTCGGCGTACGTGAGTTCAGTACCGCCGTCGGAGACCGCGACGGCCCCGGGCGTGCGCCGTACCTGCTCCTCGATCCGGGCGGGCAGCAGCCCGCCGTCCGTGCTGTCGGTCGTGTCGGTCCTGCGCGGACCGGCGTCGATTCCCCCGTGGTCAGCCATGGGTCACCTGCCTGCGGTTGATTCGGTGCGGTCGCCGGAGAGCAGCTCCGACAGGGCGCGGGCGACGCCGTTGATGCGCAGCAGGTCGTCGTGGTCGACGTCGAAGCGGATCTCCCGGCCGACGGGGTACGACGGCGGGCCCGAGGTGATCGCGATGCCGCGGGCCCACAGCGGCAGCGGGTCGATGGACGAGGCGGCGGCCAGGTAGCCGACCAGCGAGCCGAAGACTCCGGCGAGATCGTCGCGGATGTCGTCGTCGAGTTCGAGGCGTTCGGCGGCGGTGCCCACCGCGCGGGTGAAGATCAGGGCGAGTTCGGGGCCGACTGCCGCGAGGTCGTCGGCGTAGCGCCGCTCGATCTGCCGTCCCGCCTCGTGGAACTCGGTCAGTTCCTCGGGCATCAGCAGCGAGGCGAGCGAGTCGCCCGCGGCGTGGAAGTCCTTGTACAGGCCGACCGTGTTGGGCAGTTCGGGGTCGAACAGCACCAGGGCCGGGGTGTCCTGCCACGCACCGATCCGTTCGGCGAGCGCGGCGGCGAAGACCGCTCCCGCGCAGTAGCCGAGGACGGCGGTGACGCGCCGGCCGCTCTCCCGTACGTCGGTGAGCCACCAGTCGACATAGCCGTCGAGGGCGACCGCGTCGTCCGCGGTCGGCGGGAGCGTCGTCCAGAAGGCGGCGGCGGGCGGGTCCAGCCGGGGAGCGAAGTCGGCGAAACTCGCCTGGGTGCGCCCGCTGGTGCTGAAATCGACCGACAGAATCAATTCGTCCCGGTCGCCTTTTGTCAGCGATTTCCATGAAAGGAGACTCACGTGATTCCCAATCCAGCCGATTCCAGGAATTCTTCCGTTGGCATGACGCTAGACGAAAGGTGCTGACGGGCGGACCCCCTAGGCACGCCCGCCGCACCCCTAACCGTCACGAGCGCAGGGGTCGGACAGCCGCTAGCCCGCGACGGCCACGCCCATGCGCCGGGTGATGGCGTCGAGCACTTCCTTCGGCCGGTCGGCGAGGTAGAAGTGGCCGCCGCCGGGGAACACCTGGAGCTCGCAGGCGCCGGTGGTGTGGTCGCTCCAGGCAGCGGCCTCGGCGAGCGTGGTCGTCGGATCGTCGTCGCCGACGAACACCGTGACGGGGCAGTCGATCCGCACCCCGGCGTCCGCGCGGTAGGTCTCGACCGCCTTGTAGTCGTTGCGGATCGAGGGGATGGCGAGCCGCATGATCTCCTCGTTGCCCAGCACCCGCGAATCGGTTCCGCTGAGCCGGCGCAACTCCGTGATCAGGCCCTCGTCGTCCTTCTGGTGCACCCGGTCGGCGCGGGTACGGGACGGGGCGCGGCGGGCGGAGGCGATCAGCCGGGCGGGCGCGGGCAGGCCGGCGTCCGCCATGCGCCGGGCGACCTCGAAGGCCACCGTGGCGCCCATGCTGTGGCCGAAGAACGTCAGCGGTTCGTCGGCGAACTCCCGCAGGTCCTCGAAGACCCGGTCGGCGAGCTCCGCGATGGTGTCGATGAGCGGTTCCTTGCGCCGGTCCTGCCGGCCCGGGTACTGCACGACCAGTACGTCGATGTCCGGGGCGAGCGCCTGCGACACCGGGAAGTAGAAGCTCGCCGATCCGCCGGCGTGCGGGAAGCAGACCAGGCGCGGGGTGCCCGCGAGGGCGGTGTGGTAGCGCCGGATGTACTGATTGCTGGTGGTAGGGGCGGTGCTGGTCATGGTTCTCCTCACAGAGGGGGCAGGGTGGGCGTCAGCGGGCCCTGGTCCACCGGGAGTTCGGGAAGGAAGCCGAACAGCATCGAGGTGAGCCCCCACATCCCGGTGAATTCCGCGACCTCGGCGTCGTCGACGTCCACTCCGGTGTCGCGCAGCGCGGCGGCGAGCCACCGCTGCTTCTCCGGGTCGCCCGGGGACGCCTGCGGTTCGGAGACCGGGACGGCGGCGGGCAGCGATCCGGCGGCGAGGTCCGGGCGGCGCAGGTGCCAGTTGGTGTTCGACTGGTAGACGTCGGCGAGCGCCGCGAGCCCGAAGTCGCTCCACGGCAGGCCCGCGAGCTGCAGCGACAGCGGCATGCCGTCGCCGCCGAAGCCCATCGGGACCGCGACGGCCGGGAAGCCCACGGCGCTCCACAGGCCGGGCAGCCAGGAGACGGTGCCCAGCGCGGCGGGGTCGTCGTAACGGGGCGCGGTGGTCGGCCAGGTCGGGGTGGCCATCGCGTCGAGGCCGTCGAAGCGTTCGCGCAGGCTCGCGGCGGCCGAGGCGCGGACCCGCTGTGCGTGCAGATAGGTGGGCGCGCCGACGAGGCCGCCGAGGACGGCGGTCCGGCGGAACGGCCGCCCGTACTCCGCCCAGCGGGTGCGCAGCCCGGCGCCGTGCAGCTCGAACGCCTCCGCGAGGAGGGTGATGAACTGCGCCGCGAACAGCGGGTACACCTCGGGGAGTTCCACGGTGACGATCTCGGCGCCGGCTTCCCGCAGCTCTTCGAGGGCGCCGGCGAACGCCGCCGCGCAGTCCTCCGACAGCTGCGCCGACTCCTCGAGCGCCTTCGCCGGAACGCCGATGCGGGCGCCGCGCAGGTCGGTCCGCCAGCCGGTGGCGTCCGGCCGCCCGGCCAGCACCGCGAGGGTGCTCGCGCAGTCCCTGACGTTGCGGGCCAGCGGGCCGACGACATCCAGCGAGCGGCTCAGCGGGCGGCAGCCGCCGTCGGGGACCAGGCCGTGGGTGGGCTTGAAGCCGGTGACGCCGCACAGCGCCGCCGGGATGCGGATGCTGCCGTTGCTGTCCGTGCCGAGGCCGACGTCGAACAGCTCGGCGGGCAGCCCGTTGGCGCTGCCGCAGCTGGAGCCGCCCGTCCAGCGGTTGAGGTCCCACGGGTTGCGCGGCACGGGGAAGTCCAGCGCCGGGTCGGGTCGGCCCAGCGCGTGCTCCGCCATGGTGGTGCGGCCCAGCGGTACCGCGCCCGCCGCCCGCAGCCGGGCGACCGGTACGGCGTCGCGCCCGGCCCACCAGTCCGCGTCGTGCACCCGGCTCTGGCAGGTCGCGGGCGCCTCACGGGTCGCGAAGACATCCTTCACGCCCAGCGTCAGCCCGTGCAGCGGCCCGGCCTCGGCACCGTCCGCCACGGCGGTGTCCAGTTGCTCCGCCGTGGCGGCGGCCTGTTCGGTGAACCGGCCGAGATACGTACCGAGCACCGGGTCGAGCCGGTCCGCCCGGTCGAACGCCTCTGCCACCCGGGTCCTGACGTCAGCCATTCCCGTCCATCCTGTCCTCGGCCGATCCCTGCTGAATTCGGACTCCGAGTCTAGGTAAGGGGAATTGTGGTCCAGACCCCCTTTCCTGCCCCCTAGCACCCCCTGTCGACCTGCTGTCAGAACTTCCCCCGACTACCGTGAAAGGGCCCACGGGGAACATGGTGCGACCGTGCCCGTCCGGGCTCTGAGGGCCTATTCGGCCGGTTCACGGGGGAGCCTTCCTTGATAATGGATGTGAATTCCTGGCCGGTCGGGCAGGTCGCGCTCGCCGACGACTCCGGAACCGGCCCACGGCAGTTGACGGCTCTGGTCCTGGACGTCCTCGGACCGGGGCTCGCGCCCGGCGGGCTCCCGCCGCTGTCCGGCGAGCCGCTCACCGTCCGTACCGGCAGCTACGTGGTCGACCCGCCGTTCTTCGGCAACGGCGACCTCGGCCGGCTCGCGGTGGCCGGCACCGTCAACGCGCTCATCGCGACCGGAGCCGACCCGTACGCCCTCACGCTCGGGCTGATCGTCGAGGCCGGGACACCGCTGCAACTCCTGCACCGCATCACGGAGTCCATCCGCGACACCGCCCATGAGGCGGGGATCGCCATCGCCGCCGTCGACACCCGGGTGGTGCGTGCGGGCGACGCCGACCAGCTGTTCCTCACCGCCACCGGCATCGGGGTCCACCGCCGTCCGCCGCTGTCGCTGGGCGCGGTACGGCCCGGCGACCGCGTCCTGGTGACCGCGCCGCTCGGCAACCACGCCGTCCATCTGCTGTCGCTGCGGGCCGGACTCGGCTTCGAACACCATGTGCCCAGCGACTGCGCTCCGTTGACGTCCCTGCTGAACGGGCTGCCGCCGGGCGCGGTCCGGGCCGCCGCACCGATCACCTCGGGCGGACTCGCCGCGACGCTGCGCACCTGCGCGACGGCCCGCGGGCTCACGCTGCGGATCGACGAGGGGGCGCTTCCCGTCCAGTACGAGGCGCGGCCCGCCTTCGAACTGCTGGGCCTGGCACCGCTGCACACCGCGAACGCCGGCTCGATGTGCCTGTTCGCGCCACCGGCGGCGGCCGACGCGGTCCTCGCCGCGCTCCGCTCCCACCCGTACGGCCGCCAGGCCGCCATCGTCGGCACGGTCACCGACGACACCGCCGGGGCCGTTGAGCTCCGCTCCCCCGACGGGCCGGTCCACCGGCTGCCCGCCGGGGTGCCGCCGGGCAGCGCGGAACCACCGCGGCTGCGCTGACGGCCGCGCCCCGCGCGGCGGAACCCCTCAGGCCGCCGCGACCAGCCGGTCGTAGCCGCGCAGCAGCGTCAGGGCGGCGGCGGTCGCGAGGACCGGCAGCAGGGTGAAGCCGAGCAGCACGCCCAGTTCGGCCGTGGAGCTCTGCTGGGCGGACTCGCCGTCGGTGGACGAGGCATAGCCGAAGATCTGCAGGACCAGCCCGTAGAGGAAGGGCGCCAGGGCGAGGCCGAGCATCTCGCCGGTGGTGAAGACGCCGGAGAAGACACCGGCCTGGCGGCGGCCGGTGCGTTCGGTGTCGTGGGTGGTGCGGTCGGTGAGCATCGCGTACAGGAAGAGCAGCTGGCCGGCGTGCCCGGTGCCGGTCACGGCGATGGCAACGGCGACCACGGCGACGGGCAGGTCCGGCGAGGCGAGCAGCAGCAGGCAGCCGGCGATGAAGAGCCCGCAGGCGGTGGCGTATCCCTGGCGGTTGCCGCTACGGGAGCCGAGCCGCGACCAGAGGTTGACGGTGAGCAGGTTCGGCAGGACGAAGGCGCCGACGACCAGCCCGGTGGCGTCCGAATCGTGCAGCACGTGGTCGGTGAAGTACGGGGCTCCGACGAGCATGAAGCCGGTCGCGAGGGACTGGACGACGCCGCAGCGCAGCAGCGCCATGAACGGGGCGTTGGCGCGGGCCACGGCGAACTGGTGGCGCAGGCTCGGCTCGCTCTCCAGGACCCGGTCACCGCGGGTTCCGGCCGTGCCGAAAAAGGCGCCGACCGCTCCGGCGGTGATGACGAGCGCGCCGAACAGGCCGACCCAGCGGTGTCCGGGAATGCCCCCGCCGCCCGCGTCCGCGATGGCGGGTCCCGCGGCGCCGGCGATCAGCGCGGCGATACCGATGACGGCCACCCGACCGCCGACCAACCGCAGTTGGTCCTGGCGCCGGGTGGTGATCTCGGCGGGCATGGCCGCGTACGGCACCTGGAAGAACGCGAAGGCCGTCGCGGAGAGCAGGAATCCGGCGCCGGTGAACCAGGCGCCCGCCGTACCGGCCGCCACGCCCGAGAACATGAGCGCGAACGTCAGGGCCGCGGCGAGACCGCCGAGCAGCACATACGGCCGGCGCGCGCCCCAGCGCGTCCGGGTGCGGTCGCTCGCCCGGCCGACCAGCGGGTTGAGTACCGCGTCCCACACCTTGGGGAGCAGCACGACCGTGCCGGCCAGGGCGGCCCCGATACCGAGGGTGTCGGTCAGATAGGGCAGCAGCAGAAGGCCCGGCAGGGTGTTGAACGTGCCGGTGACCAGCGAGCCGGAGGCGTAGCCGAAGCGCAGGCGCGCGCCCGGGACGGCGGGCGCGGCCTGCGGTCGGGGCCGCGCCGGCAGGACAGCTTGTTCGGGTTCGACGGCCGTCATGACGTGCTCCTCCGACATCGGTCGGGGACGTGGCGGGATGCCGCCAGGCCCACTTGCCCCCGAGCCTGACCAACGGGCAGCCTTGGCGGAAGTCGGGGAATTCCCCCACATGGCACTTCCTGTCGTGCAGCTTCCGGACAGGGGAACGCTCTTGGCCGGGTCCCCCGGGGGCGGGCACGCTGCGAGTGCCGCCGAGATCACCGGGACCCTGGAATCACCGAGGACAGCGAGGACAACGTGCCGCCTGTGGAGACCGCCCTGTCGCAGGCCACCGGCTCCGCACCGGTCGGCCGTCACAAGGAACTGCTGGTCCTGGAGGAGTCGTTGCGGCTCGCCCGGACGTCGGCGCGGATCGTCTCGCTGGCCGGTGAGCCATGGGTCGGCAAGTCCCGGCTGCTGGCGGAGCTGATCGCCGCGGCGCACGACGGCGGCTGGACGGTGGCCGCGGGCCGGGCCGGACGGCTCGGCGGACCCGTGCCGTTCGAGGTGTTCGTCGACGCGCTCGACGACCAGCTGGCGCGCATCGGCCCCGACCTGGCCGAACGGCTGGGCCCCGGGGAGGCGGACCGGCTCGCCGGGGTCTTTCCCGCGCTGGCCGCGGGGCGCCAGGAGCCGTCCGGGCCGGCCCCCTCCGACCCGGACGCGTACTGGCTGATCCGCGCGATGCGCGCCCTGATCGGACGGGCGGCGGAGGCGAACGGACTGCTGCTGGTCCTCGACGACGTGCACCGGGCCGATCCGCTGTCGCTGCAGCTCCTGGACCACCTGGTCCGGCATCCGCCGCAGGCACCGGTGCTCATCGCGCTCGCCTACCGCGACTCCCCCACCGCGCGCCATCTCTCATCGCTGCGTACCCTGCGGGCGCACGGCGCCACGCCGTCCTGGCGACACCTGGACGTCGCCCCGCTCCCCGAGCGGGACGCCGCCGCGCTGCTGCCGCCCGGACTCGACCCGATCCGGCGCCAGTTGCTGCTGCGCGACGCGGCCGGGGTACCGGGGCTGCTGCACGCCCTGCGGGACGCGGGCCGGCTGCCGGTCAATCCGGACGCCGCTTCCGTGGACTTCCGCGCGCTGTCCCCGGTGGCCTGGCGGACCGCCTGCGCCGCCGCCCTGCTCGGCGACCCGTTCACGCCCGGCACCGTCGCCGAGGTGGCGGAACTGCCGCTGGAACGGGTGCTCGGCGGGCTCGACGATCTGCAGAGCGAGGGCCTCATCCGGCCCGACGGCCATCTGCGCCGCTTCCGCTTCCGGCACCCGGCCGTCGCGGGCCTCGTCCTGCGCGCCACCGACGCCGGCTGGCGCTACGGCGCGCAGGGCCGGGCGCTGCGGGCCACCGCGCAGGGATCGACGCAGGGAACAGCGCAGGGAAGCACGCGGGTGACCGCCACACCCGCCCGCAAGCCGATGCCGCTGTCCGCGATGACGGACGCGATGGACGCGGAGGACCTGACGGCCGACCTGCCGGACGGGCCCGGCGCCGTCGAGCTGGCGTCACTGAGCCGCCGTGAGGTCCAGGTCGCCGTGCTCGTCAGCGCGGGCTTCACCAATCAGCAGATCGCGGGGCGGATGCAGCTCAGCCCCAAGACCGTGGAGACGTATCTGAGCCGGATCTTCAAGAAGCTGGGTGTCGTGTCCCGTACGCAGGTCGCCCATCTGGTGGGGCGCGGCGGCCGTCACCTCTAGGAGCGAGGGGCCCGAGGCGCCCGGGTATGGCGAAGGCCCCGCCCAGGGGTCCGGGGGAAGACCCGGGGGCGGGGCTCGCGGGTTGCCCAGGGCTCCCATGCGGGGGAGTAAGGGAGCGGGGGCAGCGGTACGAGCGTGCGCCTGACCTCATGGGCTTCGCTAAAGCCTCACCGGAGGATCAACGGGGCGGAGTTCCGGCCGTGCAGCTTGCTGCCACCGCTCTGAGCTGGCCCGGACCCCCCTGGCTCCGGAACCTTGGACGAGGAGACTCCCGACGCCGCATCCGCGGGGAAGACGCCGGACCAAGGAGACGCCATGACAGTAAAAAGCGCGGCCACCGCTGAACTGGCACTCGGCAACGGCACCCGCCACCTCATCCACTGCCCGCCGTCGTGGGACCACTACCTGCTGGATGCCCCGAGCGTCGGGGAGGAACACTTCGTGCTGGCCGGTGAGCTGCCGCGGGCGCATCCGCTGTTCAACGACGGTCCCGGCCACTTCCATGACGCGCAGATCGTCACGGAGACGATCCGGGAGATCGGCGAGTTCGTCGGCCACCGCTACTTCGGGGTGCCGCAGGACCGGCCGGGGCTCTTCTTCGGCTTCAACCTGCACCTCACCGAGCTGCGCGCCTGGCGCACCGACTGGGCCAACGCGACGGACTCGGGCACGGCGAGGATGACGACGGGCATCACCGCGAAGCCCGCGAACGCGATGAACGGCGTACCGCGCGGCCTCGACTTCCAGATCGACGTGAAGATCAACGACATGCCGTGCTGCACCGGCACGGCGGGGCTGGTCTTCCTGATGCCGCAGCTGCACCGCAACCACCTGGCCCACAACCGCCAGGCGCTGCGCGCCGCACCGGAGCTGGACGATGCCCCGGACGGGGCGCTGCGGCCGGTGGACCCAGCCGAGGTCGGCCGCTCCGCGGTCTCGAACGTCGTGGTCAGCGAGCCGTCGGAGTCCTCGCGCGGCCGGCTCACGACGTGGGTGCTGACCGACAACCCGAATCCGGTCTTCGCCCCCGAGGGCGGCCACCTGTCGGGGACGCATCTGCTGGAGTCGTTGCGCCAGACCTCGCTGCTGGCGGCCGGCCGGGCCTTCGGGCTCGCCCCCGCACGCAGCACGCCGACCTCGTCCGAGGTGCACTTCCGCAGCTACGCGGAGCCCGAACTGCCGTTGCGCTGCACGGCGGTGCCGGGGGCGCTCGGCCGGGACGAGTACGGCCGGCCGGCCGTGCCCGTGACGCTGACGGTGACGCAGCGGCGGCGTGCCGTGGCGGAGGCCAGGACCACCGTGGTCCAGGACTTCTGACCCGGCGCCACCGACCGGTCCTTGTACGTACGACAGCAGGCCTTGCACAAACCTTGCACGCGGGAACGCAGAGCGGGACGGGGGTAACGCGATGAGATTCTGGATTCTGGGCCCGATGGAGATCGGTGGGGACGACGGGCCGGAGGCCGGCCCCGACGGCGCCGCCACGCCCGCCGTCTCCTACACACCGCGCGCCGCCAAGCTGCGCGTCGTGCTGGCCGCCCTGCTGGTGCGGGCGAACGAGGTGGTGTCGGTCGAGAGCCTGATCGACGAGCTGTGGCAGGACAACCCGCCGCGCACCGCCACCACGACCCTGCAGGTCTACGTCTCCCAGCTGCGCAAGCTGCTGCACTCCGCGGACCCCGAGCACGGCCGCGACACCCTGCTGACCCGCCCGCCCGGCTATCTGCTGCGGCTGGAGCCCGACCGGCTCGACATGACCACGTTCGAGGAGCTGCACGCCCGCGGACGCAAGGCCCTGGAGACGGAGGACTACGCGTCCGCCGCGGAACTGCAGCAGCGGGCCATCGCGCTGTGGCGCGGACCGCTGCTCTCGGACACCCCGCACGGCCCGCTGCTGGGCGGTGCGGCGGTCCGGCTGACCGAGGCCCGGATGACGGCGCTCGACCAGCGGATCCGCGCGGACCTCCAGCTCGGCCGGCACCGCGGGCTCATCGCCGAACTGCAGTCCCTGGCCTCGGAGCACCCACTGCGCGAGGAGTTCCACGCCCATCTGATGGTGGCGCTGTACCGGACCGGCCGGCAGGCGGAGGCGCTGCGTACGTTCGGACGGGTGCGCCGCACCCTCGTCGACGAGCTGGCCATCGAGCCCGGCCCCCGGCTCCAGCGGCTGCACCGGCGCATTCTGGCCGGGGACGCGGCTCTGCTGAGCTCGGGCTCCAACGGTGGCAACGGCGGCGCAGTCGTCGTCGGAACGGCGACCGGGTCCGGATCCGGTGCTGCGGACGGGCCGGCGCAGAGCCTTCCCGAACGGCCCGCGTTCCAGGCCGTCACCTCGCTGCCCGCCGCGGACGGCGCGTTCACCGGCCGCGATGCGGTGCTCGCCGAGGTGGAGCGGCTGCTGCGGGACGCCCCGGCCGGGACCAGCGTCGCCCTCACCGGCAAGCCCGGCGTCGGCAAGACCGCGCTGGCCGTCGAGGCCGCGCACCGCAGCGCCGACGCCTTCCCCGACGGCCGGATCTTCCTCGACCTGGAACCCGACCCCGGACGGCCGCTCGGCGCGGCGGACGCGATGGCCCGGCTGCTGCGCCGCGCGGGAACGCAGGTCACCCTGCCCGCCGAGGCGCAGGACCTCCAGGACGCGCTGCGCCATCTGCTCACCGACCGCCGGATCCTGCTGGTCCTGGACAACGCCACCTCCGAGGCGCAGCTGCGCCCGCTGCTGCCCGCCACCGCGGGCTCCACCGCTCTCATCACCGGCCGCCGGCTGCCCGCCGGACTCGGCGGCGTCCGCCCGGTGGTACTGGACGCCCTCGGCCCCGAGGAGTCGCTGCGGCTCTTCGACGCGCTGGCGGGGCCCGGCCCGGCGGCCGCTGAGCCCGCTGCGGCGGCCGAGATCGTGGAGCTCTGCGGCCATCTGCCGCTCGCCGTGCACATCGCGGCCGCCCAGTTGCGCGCCCGGCCGCACTGGACCGCCGGTTCGCTCTCCGCCCGGCTGCGCGACGAACGCTCCCGGCTGACCGAGCTCCAGCTCGGCGATCTCGACGTGCGCGGCACCCTGATGGTCGCCTATCTGGACTCCTCCCCCGCCGCGCAGCGCGCGTTCCGTCTCCTGGGGCTGCTGCCCGCAGGACCGTTCGGGCTGTGGGCGGCGGCCGCCGTCCTCGGTCTGGAGGAGGGCGAGGCCGGCCGGATCGTCGAGAACCTGGTCGACGGGCGGCTGTTGGAGGCGTCCGTGCACGACGGGCTCCGCCAGGGCCGCTACCACTTCCATGAGCTGCTGCGGATCCTCGCCACCGAACTCCTCGCCGCCGAGGAGACCCCGGAGTCGGCACGCGCCGCCACCGAGCGGATGTGCGAGGCGTACACGCAGGCCGCCGAGCGCGCCGACGCGGCGCTCACCCCGCGACCGGTGACCGGACCGGTGGCTGTCCCCGGTCCGGTCACCGACCACCCGCAGGAATGGTTCGCCCAGGAGCAGCCGGCCCTGGTGCACGCGGTCCGCGCGGCGCACGCCGCCGGGCTGTGGTCCGCCGCGCTGCGTCTCGTCGACGCCATGACCGGTTATCTGGAGGCGCACGCCTCCTGGGCCGACTGGCAGGCCACCCACACCTTCGCGCTCGACGCCGCCCGGCAGAGCGGCGACCGGGCGGGCGAGGCCCGGATGCTGCGTTCGCTGGGTGACCTCGCCTGGCAGAACCGGCGGCTCGCCGAAGCCGCCGACCTGTACACGCGGGCCCGGGACACCGCGGAACTCTGCGACGACCCGTACGAGTACGGCCGCGCCCTGGTCGGCCTCGCCGACCTCCACCTGGACAACGGCGACACGTCCGCGGCCGCCGCCCTGCTCGAACCGGCCCTGGCCGCCCTCGCCGCCCCGGCCCGGGCCCGCGGCCGGTACGACGCGCTGCGCGCACTGGCCCTGCTCGCCCTGGAGGCGGAGGGCCCGGAAGCGGCCCGGGCCCGGTTCACCCAGTGCCTGGACCTCGCCACGGCGCTCAAGGACCGCCGGCTGGAGGCGTACGCCCGCCGCGCGCTGCGGGCGTTGCGTGACCCGGCACCGGCCGCAGGCAAGCCCACCGACCTCGAAGTACGCCCCGGCATCTGGCGGCTGCGGGCCCCGGCGCCACGCCGGTCGCCGCTCCCGGCGCCCGGCCGTCTTTCGGCCCTTACCGCCTGATCCGCACGCCCGGCGCCAGGTTTTAGTACTGCTTTGGCCGAGGGGCCGACCATGACCGCGTCCTATGAGGGCAGGGGGAACGATGCCGGTATCGCAGCAGGAACGGGAACGGCGGCACGACCGCCCGCAGGCCGGTCCTGAACGGTTCGGACCGCGCCGGAGTCTGGTCGGGCGGGAGACGGAAACGGTCGTACTGGCCGGGCGGTTGCGGGATCCGTCGGTGCGGCTGCTGACCCTGACGGGGCCCGCCGGGATCGGGAAGAGCCGGCTCGCGGCGGAGGCCGCCGCCGGGGCGGCGGACTTCTTCGACGAGGTGCGGTGCGTGGACCTGGCGCGGGAGGCGCTGCCCGACCGGGTGCCGGACGGGCACGTGCTGCTCGTCCTCGACGGCTGCGACCAGCCGGACGTCCCCCCGGTCGCCGGGATCGGCGAACTCATCGCGTCCAACGATCACTTGGTGGTGCTGGCCACCGGCCAGGAGCCGCTGCGCGTCTACGGGGAGCGGCTGCTGCCCGTCGCACCGCTGCCGGTGCCGGAGACGGCCGCAGCGGCGGAACCCGATGTGCAGGAGGTCCAGGACGTTCCGTCGGTCGCGCTGTTCATCCGGCGGGCCCGGGACGCCGACCCCGGCTTCGCGCTGACGGCGGAGAACGTCGCGGCCGTCGCGGAGATCTGCGCTCTGCTGGAGGGGCTGCCGCTCGCCGTCGAGCTGGCCGCCGGGCGGCTGCGGCTGGTCCCGCCGCACGTCCTGCTCACCCGGCTGCGGCACCGGACCACGATCCTGGCCGGCGGCCCGCTGGACGCGCCGGAACGGCACCGGTCGCTGACGGCGCTCGCGCGATGGAGCTGCCGGCAGCTGGACCCCGGACAGCGCGCGCACCTGGAGCAGCTGGCCGTCTTCGAGCGGGGATTCGGACTGGCGATGCTGGTCCGGGTGGGCGCCGAGGACGTGCTGGAGACGCTGATCGACAAGAACCTGCTGACCGTCGTCGACCAGGAGCTGGGCGAGCCCCGGTTCGCCGTCCCCGAGCCGGTGCGGTCGTTCCTGCTCACCGAACTGGAGCAGGCGGGCGGCACCGACGCGGCGCTGGACCGGCACGCGAGCGAGTACCAGCGGCTGGTGACGGCCACCGAACCGCGGCTGGCCGGCACCGAACAGGAGAAGTGGCTCGGGGTCCTGGCCGCGGAGAGCGGCAACATCAGCGCGGCGCTGCGCCGGCTGCGCGCCCGCGGCGACCGGGAGGCCGTCGCGGCGCTGGTCACCGCGTGCCGGCAGCCGTGGCTCGTCCAGGGGCGGCTGCGCGAGGGCCTCGACTGGTGCGACGGCCTCGCCGAGGACGGGCCGGGTGACGGCGGCGGAACGCTGCCGGAGCCGGTGCGGGCCCGGCTCGTCGACCTGTCGGGCACCTTCACCGCGGCGCTCGGCGACCCGGACATGGCGGTACGGCGGCACCGCCGCGCGCTCGCGCTGTGCAAGCGGCTCGGCGACCGCCGGCAGGGCGCGCTGGTGACGGCGCGGATGGGCAGGGCGCTGCTGCTCCTGGGCGATCCGTCCGGGGCGCAGGCGGCGCACGGCCCCGCGCTGGCCACCCTGGAGTCGCTGGGCGCGGCGGGACCCGCGGCCGAGGCCGGCACCGCCCTGGCCGGGGCGCTGCGCGTCCAGGGCGAGACCCGTAAGGGCAAGGAGCTGCTGGACCGCGCGCTCGACGCGTACCGGCGGATCCGCGACCCGCGCGGACTGGCGACCGCGCTGCGCGAGTCCGCGGCCTTCGCCGAGGACGCCGGGGACCTGGACGCGGCGGACCGTGCGTTGCGCGAGAGCCTGCGGCTGTACGACTCGATCGGCGAGCGCACCGAACTCCCCGCCACCCTGGAGTCGTTCGCCTTGCTGCTGCTCCGCGCCTCCCCCGGCCAGCAGCCGCGCGCCGTCCGGCTGATCGCGGCCGCCGACGCGCTGCGCCGCGGCTTCGGCGGCAAGGTGCCCGACGAGCGGTGGGGGGTGCTGGAGGAGGCGCTGGCCGGACTGCGGGAGCGGCTGCACTGGACGGGCTTCGCCACCGCGTGGGCCGAGGGGCTGCGGCTGGCGCCCGGCGCGGCCGTGGCGGAGGCGCTGGCGGCGGCCGTGCCCGCCCCGCACGCCGAGCAGGAGAGCCCGGCGGCCCAGCCGCTCACCCCGCGCCAGGTCCAGGTCGCGATGCTCGTCTCGGAGGGTCTGACCAACCGGCAGATAGCCGGTCAGCTCGGCATTTCCGAATGGACGGTGGTCAACCACGTCCGCCAGGTGATGCGCCGGCTCAACTGCACCTCCCGGGTGCAGGTGGCCTGGTCGGTCGGCCGATGGCCGTAACCGTGAACGGGCGTACGGAGACGGCCGCGGACCCGGCGGAGCAGGCGACCGGACACCTGTCCGGGCTGCTGGCCGCCGTCGCACCGCCCGAGGAGGTGGCGGCCCGGTTCCGGGCCGAGGGCTGGTGGCGGGACGAGACGTTCCTGTACGACCTGTACCGGACCGCGGCCACCGATCCCGGCCGGCCCGCGATCGTCTCCCAGCGGATCCACCGCCCCGCCGACCGCCGTACGGTCACCGTCAGCTACGCACAACTCGCGCTGTACGTCGACCGGTTCGCCGCCGCGCTCGACCGTCTCGGGATCGGCGCGGGCGATCCGGTCGCCTTCCAGCTGCCGAGCTGGTGGGAGGCCGCCGCGCTCACCCTGGCCTGTCTGCGGGTGGGCGCGCTCGCCGTTCCCGTCCTGCCGACCGTGCGCGCGCACGGCCTGGAGCGGATCCTGGAGGGCAGCCGGGCCCGGATCTGTGTGGTGCCCGACGTCTGGGAGGGCTTCCCGCACGCGCAGGCCCTCGCCGATCTCGCCCCGGCGCTGCCCTGGCTGCGGCACCGCGTGGTGATCGGTGACGCCGCCGCGACAGGAGCCCTCGACTTCGCCGGGTACTTCCAGCGCACCCCGCACGAACGCGGCCCGCGGGCACGGCGGTTGGGCCTGCGCTCCGACCGGGCGGACCGGATCAGCCTCATGATCACCGTCATGAGCCTGGGCGACGCCTACGCCGCCGCCCTGCACACCCCCAACACCCTGTACGCGAACATCAGCACCCAGCGGGACCCTGCGGGACCGGGCCGGCGGCCGGGCGAGGTCTTCTACTCGGCGCTGCCGCTCACCTCCCTCGCCTCGCTGCTCTACAGCGTCTGCTGGCCGCTCGCGGTCGGCGGCACCGGGGTCTACCAGGACGTCTGGGATCCGGGCAGCTGCCTCGACCTGATGGCCGCCGCCGGGGTCAACCAGGCGTACGCGGCGCCCGTCTACTGGTCCGAGGTGCTCGCCGCGCAGCAGCACCGCCCCCGCGAGCTCGGCGCCCTGCGCCTGCTGCTCTCCGGCGGGCGCACCAGCACACCGGCCCAGCTGCTCGCCGATCTGCCGGGGGCGCTGGGCGCCCCGGTCCGTACCGTCTGGGGCGCCCCGGAGCTGGGCATGGGCACGGTGACCCGCGGCGACACCCCGGCCGAGCGCAACGCCGAGAGCGACGGGCGCCCGCTGCCGGGTCTTGAGGTCTCCGTGGTGCCCGCCGAGGGCGTCGGCGACGCGCGGACGTCCCAGCTCCGGGTCCGCGGTCCCTCCGTCTGCCTGGCGACGTGGCAGCGCGGCGGCGGACCGGCCCCGCTGATCACCTGGGACCGCGACGAGGGCTGGCTCGACACCGGGGACCTCGCCAAGGCCGACGGTCTCGGCGGCGTCCAGGTGATGCGGCGGGCCGGTGAGCGGCTGGGCGGCATCTTCCTGGTGCCGGTGGCCGAGCTGGAGGAGCGGCTGCTCACCCATCCCCGGGTGCGCGAGGCCGCGGTGGTCGGCTACGTCGATCCGGAGTACGGCGAGATGCCGTGCGCCGTCGTCGTGCCCACCACCGAGGCGGAACCGCCCGGCCTCGTCGAACTGCGGGACCATCTGGCCGGCCGGGGCGTCGCCGCCGCGTTCCTGCCGACCCGGCTGGAGCTGGTCGGTTCGCTGCCCAGGGACGACCGGGGCGAGCTGCGCAAGGAGGGCCTGCGCAGCTGGCTCGCCCGCATCCGGCCGGGCGTGCCCCGCCCGGTCCCGGTCCCCGCGCCCGACGCGTAGGGCCGGTTCATGGTGCGGGGGCCGGGTTACTCCGACAGGCCGGAGATCCGGATCGCGAACGCGGCGAGTTCGTCGCGCCAGCCGGGGGCGAGCGGCGCGGCGTCCACGACGCGGTCGGCACGGGCGACGAGCTGGGAGATGATCCGCTCCGCCGTGTCCCGCTCCTCCGTGCCGAGCAGCACCTCGCGCAGCATCTGGGCGTCCCAGTCGTAACCGGGCCCGCCCTCCAGGAAGCCGCGCAGCCGCCAGGCGGCGTGCAGCGGGCGGGCGTAGTCCCGGTACGAGGCGGCGAGGTCCTGCCGGCCGGCCAGCGCGGCGCCGAGCTGCAGCGGGTGGTGCAGGGCGTACCAGCCCGCCCCGCAGCCCTTGGCGCAGCCCGCGATGCAGCGGCCCGGCCATGGGTCGTCGAGGTACTCGGTCGCGCAGGCGGCGTCGGTGTGGGCGCCGATGACGCGCTCGGTGCGCAGCTCGTCCCACAGCTGCCACGCGGCGGCGGGCAGCCGGGACGCGAGCCGGTCCGCGTAGGCGAGCGCCAGATCGCCCGCGAGCACCGCGGTGCCCTCGCCGAAGCGCCGGGACTCACCGCGCCAGCCGCTGCGCTCGTGCTCGGCGGCGTGGCTGACGTGCAGGGTGGGGATGCCGTGCCGCAGCGGGGCGTTGTCGCGGATGTCGCTGCGGATGAGGAAGCAGGTGTCGAGCAGTTCCAGCGCGGCCGCCGCGTCGACGATCGCGGTCGAGGTGGGGTCGCCGCCCGCGGCGAGGTAGCCGGTGACGCAGATGGCGGGGCGGACCCGGTCGCCGCCCGCCCGCACCAGCTCGGTGATCGAACCGACCAGGCTCGCCGCCCTCGGGTTCACCGCGTGCCAGCGGTCGAACTCCCCGGCCAGCAGGCCGCGCAGCCGCTCCTCCACCTGGTCGAGCAGTCCGGCACGCAGTTGCCCGGGGACGGATGTCTTCGGCGGCAGAGGATGCGTGGTCATGATGAGCCTCCCTGGATCGGCTGCTCCGAGCCTTCCGGGGCGGTCGGTGCCGCTCAAGGGCGGTGGGCGGCCCGCCGGCCGAAACGGCCGCGCGGCGGCTTCCGAAGAGCCCGTTCCCTGCCATCCGCGGGAGCGCCCGGCAGGGGGTTGCTATGCGCTTGTCATGGCGCCGTGGTCCGGCACAAACCCCGCGCATACCCGGCTTTAGCGCGGTGTCGGTTCATGGGGGTGCTGCTCGACGCGGGCAGACCGGGCACCACGCCCGACCCACAGCACTGCTGCAGGAGGACTCGTGTCCAACAACTCGTCGAACAACAACAACGACTCGAACAACAGCAACAACAGCTCCAACAACAACGCGAACGTGAACAACAACGCGACCACGAACTTCGCGGACAACAACAACAGCAACATGAACAACAACGACTCGAACAACAACGGCAACAACAACGCCAACACCCCGCGCCTGCAGAGCGTCGTCCCGGCCGACCTCGCGCAGATCCTCGAGGACATCGACGCGGACAACGGCGACGCGTGACACCGCCGGGGCGGTGCGGTCCTGACGACCGCACCGCCCCGCGCACACGCACCGCCCCACGCACGCGCACCCGCACCCGCACCCGCACCCGCACCACCCCGCCGTAGCGCGGCACCGCCACCGGGAAGGAACCGCGATGAATCGCATCAGGGTCGTCGGGCTCGGCGTCCAGGGGATCGAGCAGCTCACCCTCGCCGGACTGCGCCAGTTGCGGGAAGCCGAAGCGGTGCTCCACCTGGTCGACCCGGCCGTCGACGTCCGCGAACTGACCGACCGGCCCACCGAATCGCTGCACGCGCTGTACCTGGCCGGCGTACGCGACCACGACGGCTTCGGCCGGCTGCTCGGCCGCATCCTGGACCGGGCGCGGTCCGACGGCGATATCGCCGTCCTGCTGCCCGGCGATCCACGGCTCGGCGTCACGGTCGTCCAGCAGCTCCAGCGACTGGCCGACGCGGGTGAGCTGACCCTGCATGTCGAGCCGGGCGTCTCGCACTTCACCACCACCGTCAACAACCTGGGGATCGACCCGCTGGAACGCGGCACCCTGGTCGTCGACGCCCATCGCCTGCTGCTCTTCCAGCAGCTGCCGAACCCCGCGTTCAACACCTTCGTCTACCACGTCGACGGCGCGGACCAGGCGGAACTGCTCCAGCGGCTGCTGCTGCGGGCCTACGCCGCCGAGCACCCCGCCTGCCTGGTCGAGGCGGGCCCGGCCGCGGACGGCACCTCCGCCGTGGCATGGGGCCGGGTCGGCTCGCTGTGCGAACTGCTCGCCAACGTCCCCTTCGCGAGCCCGCTCTACCTCCCGGCCGCCGTTCCGCACCGTGTCGACCGCGCCGTCCTGGCCCTGCTGACGCCGTTCCGCTCCGAGCCGGCCGAGCCGGCCACCTGGTGAATGAGCCCCCGGAACACCGCGGTTGACGCACCCGACGCACGCGTACCCGCCGATGCCGTCTTCCCGGGCGACGCCACCGCCGTGGCCGCGTACCGGGACCAGCGCCGCCTGCTGCAGAAGGAGGCGGTCCTGGGGCGCGGCGAGCTGATCGAGAGCGTGCTGCGCGGCCGCCGGGCGGCCCTGGCCGGACTCCGCGGAACCCCTTGGCTGCGGCGGCTGATCGACAGCACCCACCGGCAGGTCCAGCAGGTGATGGCGCGCCCCGAGTACGCGGACGTCCTGCCGCTGCGCCGCTCGATGCTGACGTTCCTCGCCGAACTGCCGCTGCCCATCCCGGCCGACAGCGTCATCCTGCGTCACCCCACCCACGCGCCCGCCGCCGAGATCCTGGCCGGGCTGCCGGAGCTGCGGCACCGGCGCCCGGAGGTGACGCGGATCCTGGCCGAGTCCTCGCTCCAGGAGACCGGCACCCCGTTCCGCACGGTGGACGACGACAACGGCCGGGCGATCGTGCTGGGCCAGGACGCCCCCACGATCGACGCCCTGGCCGGCATCGCCCACGAGCTGGGCCACTGCCTGTACGAACGGGCCCGCCCGGGGCGCTCGGTCCGGTCGCAGTTCGCGTCGGAACGGCTCGCGCACTGCCTGGAGGAGCGGCTGGTCGCCGCGTACCTGCGGGAGCGCGGCAGCCCCGAGGAGTGCCGCGACTGGTGGTCCTACCAGCGCCGGGTGGACGCCCACAATCTGTACTTCTTCCGGCTGGAGCGGGCACTCATGTACGAACAGCCTGACTCCGTACCGGAGTTGATGCCCGAGTCGACGACGTCGTTCCGTGAGTCGCTGTTCATCCTGCCGGGCTACCAGGTGGTGTACGCCCGCGCGTCACTCGCCCGGCTGCCCGCTCATGGCGGTGCGTAGGCTCACCGGCCGCATGTCCGTCCAGTGCGCCTCGATGTGGTCCAGGCAGGCCTGCCGGCCGCTCTTCTCCAGGACGATCCGCCAGCCGGCGGGCACGTCGTTGGCGGCGGGCCACACGGAGTACTGGCCCTCGTCGTTGACCAGTGCCAGATAGGTGGCGTCCGGGTCCTCGAACGGTGTGCTCAACTGCTCGTCCTCTCCCTGGGTACGGGTTGCTGCGGTTTGTGGACTTCCAACAAGTGCGCGACTCACGTGAGTTCGGCGGTCACGCCATTTCGGTGACGCTGAGCTGAAGGTCCACCGGCAGCTCCTGCCGGCTGCTGATGCTGAGCTTGCGGTAGACCCGCGTCAGGTGCTGCTCGACGGTGCTGACGGTGATGTAGAGCTTCATCGCGATCTCCCGGTTGGTGTGCCCGTGCACCGCGAGCATCGCCACCCGCTTCTCGGAGTCGCTGAGCTTGGCCTCCAGGTCCGCGTAGGCCGCCACCGGCGCCGGATCCTCCGGCACCCCGCCCGCGGCGCTGTGCCCCGGGAGGGTCTTCTCGCGCAGCGCCTCGGCCCCGCACTCCTGCGCCAGGTGCCAGGCCCGCCGGTTGACCATGTTGGCGCGGGTGGGCTCGCCCAGTTCCTTGAGCACCTGGCCGAGTTCGGCCATGGACCGGGCCAGCTCGTAGCGGTCGCCCGACCGGCGCAGCTCGTCGACGGACTTGGCGAGCAGGATCTGCCGCTCCCTGGGCTCACGCGTCGCGGCGCGCAGCCGCAGCGAGATACCGGACACCCATGGGTTGGCGGCGTCGCGGGTGGCGAGCTGGTCGGTCACGAAGCGCTCCGCCTGGTGCGCCTCGCCGAGCTGCAGCAGCGCCTCGGCGGCGTCGGTGCGCCACGGCAGCAGCAGCGGCCGGTCCAGCCCCCAGCGCTTGGTGCGCCGGCCGATGTCCAGGAAGTCGCCGAGCGCGGCGTGGTAGCGGCTGGTCGCCAGGTGGTACTGACCGCGGGCGCGCAGATAGCCGAGCCCGTGGAAGCTGCCGGCCAGGCCCTCGGGGACCGGCTGGCTGAGCACCCGTGCGGCCGCGTCGTAGTGGCCCATCGCGGTACGGGCGCGGACCAGTGTCGCCGCCACCCCGCACAGGAAGACGCTGCCGCCGCGTTCCGGCACCAGCTTGAGGGCATGCGCGGCCCGCTCCTCGGCGCCCTGCAGATCCCCCTGGCGCAGCAGGGCCTCGGCCCCCAGCGAGGTGAACAGCGCCTGCCAGCCCGGGGCTTCGCGGCGGGCGGCCTCCTCGCCGATGACCTGGCTCCAGTGCACGGCCCGCTGCGCGCCGCCCAGGTGCAGCAGGACCCGCAGGGCCTGCACGATCGGCTCCACGGTGGCGGCCGCGAGGGTCGTGCCGCGCAGGAACAGTTCGGCGTCCTCGGCGGCCGTGCCGTCCTGCACGCCGTCCGGGATCGCCCACAGGGCGGCCGGCGCGACGGCCACCGTGGCGGCGTTGACGCTGGAGTGCGCGGCGGTGGACGGTGGCGGCGAGCCCGCGGCGCGGGTCCGCCCGCCGGACCAGCGCGGGAAGGCGGACAGCCCGTCCAGCGGATCGTCCCGGTGCCCCGGCAGCTGGCCGCCGGGTCTGCTGCCGAGCGCCGAGCCCAGCGACGAGACCGGTGCCGTGCCGTGCTGCGGGTCGGGCCGGCGGCCCGTGTCACCGGTCGCGGTCGCGAGCCGGGCGAGTACGTCGCCGGCCTCGTCGATCCGCCCTTGGGCGGCCAGCAGCCGGGCCAGCGGGCCCATCCGGGCGGGGGCGAGCCGGTCGGCGCGCAGCGCGTCCAGCGGTTCGGCGAGGTGCCGTTCCGCGGCGCCCGGGTTGGTCCGCCAGGTCACGGCGGCCAGCCGGGTGCGGAACTCCGCGCGCTGCTCGTCGTCGGTGCACCCCTGGTACGCCAGCTCCAGGCAGGCGGCGGCCGGTACGGCCTTGCCGTCGGCGAGCAGCTGCTCGGCCGCCGCCCGCAGGACCGGCACGGCCCAGTCCTCGTCCGCGTGCTGGGCGGCGAGCAGCTGGCCGGCGACGGCCGACGCGGGCATGCCGTACTGGTGCGCGAGCCGGGCGGCCCGCCGGTGCAGTCCGGTGCGGGCGGCCGGATCCATCCGGTCGAGGAGCGAGCGGCGCACCGCGGGGTGCCGGAAGCGGAAGCTCTCCAGGATCCCGGCGGCGTTCAGCGCGGCGACCCCCTGGACCGCCGCGGGAGGGGTGATGCCCAGCAGTTGCGCGGCCAGTTCCGCGGTGCCGGTCCTGCCCAGGACGGCCAGCGCCTCGGCCAGCTGGGTGGTCCGCGGCCCGCAGCGGTACAGGCACGCCAGTACCGCCTGGGTGAACGCGCCGCCCGCTTCCGGCTCCGGGATCGCGCCCGCCGGGGAGTTGCGCCGGGCGACCCGGTACTCCTCGACAAGCGCGCGCAGCAGCAGCGGGTTGCCGCCGCTGACGGTCCAGAAGTGGCCGGCGTGGTCGGCGAGCCGCTCGTCCCCCGCCGTGTCCGGCTGCCCGTCGAGTCCCTGGGCGAGCACCTCGGCGACGGCGTACCGGCCGAGCCGCTCCAGACGGACCCGGGTGAAGTTGGGCTGCCGCAGCAGCTCCGTGCCGAACACCGGGTCGTCGCTGCGCTCGTGCACCGGTTCGGTCAGCACCAGCAGGATCCTGGCGTTGCGGGCCCTGCGGGCCAGCTGCAGCAGATAACGGCAGGACAGGTCGTCCACCAGATGCAGGTCGTCGACGCAGATCACCACCGGCGTCCGCGTACTGAGGTCATGGACGGCGTCGCTGAACGCCTGCATGGCCTCGATCCTCGACGGGCCCTGGTTCTGCGCCGGTTCCGGCAGTGTCCCGGGCGGCGCGCTGTTGACGAGCTGCCCCAGTACAGCCAGTGGCAGGGCCCGTTCCGCCGCGGATCCCATCGCGCGCAGCACGACGGCACCGGCCTTCTCGGCCGACTCGGCGACGGTGTCGGCGAGTTCGCTCTTCCCGCAGCCGACCGCGCCTTCCACCAGCACGATCCGGGCATGTCCTGCCATACATCCGGCCAAGGCCGTATCCAGTAGCGCCAGTTCCGCCTCACGGTCGATCAGCACCATCTTCGCCCCACTGTCCCCGTAATCCAGTGCGGTCCGCGCTCCCACCGGCCGGAATAACCGGCCTTTTTCCCCAGGGGAAGCGCATTGGCACTGGCGAATTGAAACGGAGGATTCTCCCCGTTGAATCAGGAATCCAGTGTAGGCAGGGAACTCGCGCCCCACGGTGGCCGGAAGTTGCCCTGCAGTAAGTACTCCAGCGGCGCGCGAGTGCCCGCCCGGGGTGCTGTCGGGCGGGGCAGGTCAGAGGGCCGTGGCGGGCTCCGGAAGGATCTGCCGCGGTACGTTCCTGGGGTGTCCTGGAGTGCGCCACTCACGGGGGTAGCCGACCGACACCTCTTCGAACCGCACGCCGTCGTACCAGGTGGTGCGCGGAATGTGCAGGTGGCCGTAGACGACGGCGGCGGCCCGGAATCGGGTGTGCCAGTCCGCGGTCAGCTCCGTTCCGCACCATTGGGCGAATTCGGGATAACGCAGGATATTCGTCGGGTCCCGCACCAGGGGGAAGTGGTTGACGAGGACGGTCCGCAGTTCGGGATCGCAGGCTTCCAGCCGCTGCGCGGTCTCCGCCACCCGGGCCCGGCACCACGCGTCCCGCGACGGGTAGGGATCGGGGTGCAGCAGGAACTCGTCGGTGCAGACGATGCCGGCCTCGTAGGCCTGCGCGAGCGACTCCTCCTTCGTGCCCGCGGTGGGCGTGCGGAAGGTGTAGTCGTACAGCAGGAACAGCGGCGCGACGACGACCGGGCCGCCGGGGCCGCTCCACACCGGATACGGGTCCTCCGGGCTGTGCACGCCCAGCGAGCGGCAGACCTCCACCAGATGCCGGTAGCGGGCCTCGCCGCGCAGCTGCACGGAATCGCCGTGCGGGGTCCACAGGTCATGGTTGCCCGGCGCCCACACGACATGGGCGTAGCGCAGGCTCAGCAGTTCCAGCGCCCACTCGATGTCCTCGAGCATCTCGCCCACGTCGCCCGCGACGATCAGCCAGTCCGACGGGTTGTCCGGGCGCAGCTCCTCGAGGATCTTCCGGTTCTCCGGATGCGCGACATGCAGGTCACTGATGCCCAGCAACTTCCCTTGAGACATCCGATGAGGGTAGAACGGCGAAGAGTGGGGAAGAACCCCTAAGTCCGGGCAGGCACCCCCTGCCCCCGGCCCCACGGGCCGCCTTGTCATGGCGTGTAGCAACCGCATGGCAAGCCGGCGCGCGCCCGTGCCTGCCGACCGGCAGGCCGTCCGCACGCCCGCTCCCGGATAGCAGCTGCCGACCATGAATCGGGTCTGTGACCTGCCCTGTCAGCGCCGCCGGAGCATCGTTCGTTGTCCCGTGACCCCCCGGAACGGCAGCGTGGAAATCGCTCGCCACACACCGGAGCGAGCACGCAGCAGACGCCGACGAGGCGTCGGACGAAACGGGGCTCCCATGATCGCGCAGCTGCTTCCCACCGAGGTCGTCGCCGTGGACGCGACGATGGATCCGCCCGAGGCGACCCTGTTCCCGGAGGAGGCGGAGCAGATCCGCAACGCGGTGGAGAAGCGGCGGCTGGAGTTCACCACGGCGCGCTGGTGCGCCCGCCGCGCCCTGGCCGGGCTCGGCCTGCCGGCGATGCCGATACTCCCCGGCACCCGTGGCGCGCCGCAGTGGGCGCCGGACGTGGTCGGCAGCATGACGCACTGCAACGGCTACCGTGCGGCGGCCGTGGCCCGCACCAGTGACATCGCGGCGATCGGGATCGACGCCGAGCCCAACGACACCCTCCCGGAGGGCATCCTGGAGTCCATCGCGCTCCCCCAGGAGCGGGGTTGGGTGCGTCAGTTGATGCGGACGGCCCCCGAGGTGTGCTGGGACCGGCTGCTGTTCAGCATGAAGGAGTCGGTCTACAAGGCCTGGTTCCCGCTCACCGGCCGGGAGCTGGACTTCGAGGACGCGCTCATCACCGTCAACCCGGTGGCGCGTACCTTCCGCGCCCGGCTGCTGCTGCCGGCGTCCGCCCTGAAAGAGGGGGACCCCACGGGTTTCAGCGGCCGCTGGTCGGCGGGCGGTGGCGTACTGGTCAGTGCGATCGCGGTTCCGGCCACGGTTCCCGCGACGGTGGGGGCACAGCAGAACGCTCCCTACCAGATCCTGGTAGGGAGCGCTGCGTGAATCAGGCCGAACGACCGGGGATGGTCAGTCCCCCGGGATGGTCAGTCCCATTCGTCGTCATCAGCGTGTACGTGCCCCGTGTTGTAAGCCGCAGGAGTGCTGATGGCATCCCCCGCCTGACGTTCCAAGGTCTGCGCCTGCGCCGGGGAGTACCCGACCGCCAGCGCCGCGACCGCACTTGCGACGAGTATCGCCCGTACGGTCACACTCTTCATATTCGCCGAAACCCTCATGTTTCCCCCAAAAGGATCGGTCTAACGGACTTCACTGCTGTGCTGCCGTCACTTGAGGCTCACTAGAGCCACTGTCCGACCCGCACACAATGCCCAGGTTCGAATCCCCGCTCCAAGGCCAACCCGATGGCCTAAGCTTGCATGGCAGCAACTTCACAGCTCACGGGGGAGCGCCACGGATGGCCGGAAGCGGCAATTCCAGTTCGGAGTTCGCCGAGTTGGACGACTTGAGCGCTGCCGCCTACGGGGCCGCCGTCGAGTTCGGACGGTTCGACCGGGCGGACATCGCGGAGCGACTTTCGCTCACCACGCCCGAGGTCGACCGGGTGGAACACGTCCTGCGACTTCTGCATCTTCTGCAGCCGATGCCGGGTGATCCCGACGTGCTGGTTCCGGTGGGACCTGACGTCGCGGCCGCGGATCTGGTGGGATCCGCCGAGCATCAGATCCGGGATCTGCAGCAGGCCGTCACCGATGTGCGGTCGAAGCTGCTCTCGCTGATGCCGCGGTACTTCGAGGGACGCCGGATGCGCAACCGGCTGGAGGCCTTCGATGTCATCAGCGACAAGGACACCATCCAGTCGATGATCAACCACCTGACGCAGCAGTGCCGCAAGGAGCTGCTCACGGTGCAGCCCGGCGGCGCCCGCTCGTCACCGTCGCTGGCGTCGGCCCGCCAGCGCGCGCTGAACACGCTGGACCGGGGGGTGCGGATCCGCACCATCTACCAGCACACGGCCCGCAGCGACCTCGCCACCAGGGCGTATGTCCGGGACATCTCCGCCGAGGGCGCCGAGGTCCGCACCGCGGACGAACTCATCGACCGCATGATCATTTACGATCGGGAGACCGTCTTCCTGCCGGAGCGCAAGTCGGCCTCGAAGACCCCCGGCGCGGCGATCGTCCGCGAACCGACGCTGGTCGCCTTCCTCTGCGCGGTCTTCGAACACCTGTGGGACGGCGCCACCCCGTTCAACCCCGACAGCCAGTCGACGTCCTCGGGGACCGACGATCTCCGCGCGTCGATCATCCGGCTGATGGCCAAGGGGTACAAGGACGAGATGGTGGCCCGCCGGCTCGGCATGTCGGTACGCACCTGCCGCCGCCACATATCGGAGATCACCGAACAGCTCGAGGCCACCAGCCGGTTCCAGGCGGGGTTCAACGTCGCGCTGTCCGGGATGCTGGACCAGTTCGGCCTCAAGGAGTGACGACCCCGGGGACAGCGACCCGGAGAAACGTCACTCCTGCTCATTGAGCGCGGCGGTGATCGCCTCAGCGGCGTCCTGGTCGAGCATGGTCGTGATGTCGGTGTCCAGCACCGCGCCGAAGCCCGCGTCGTACACCGCCGCGCTCACGCAGTAGCCGGTGTCGAGCACGAAGGTACGGAACGCCCACTCGGACCCGGTCCCGGCCGTGCCGTCCGGGCGCTGCACGCGTACCGGCTTGCCGTCCGGGCCGAACCCGAACTCGCTGAACCGGAACTGCATGCCCTGCCCGATGGCCTTGCTGTACGCCTCCTTGAGGGTCCACAGCCGCACCAGGCTGGGGTTGCGCTGCTCCTGTTCCAGCGAGGCGAGGGTGACCAGTTCGTACGGCGTGCACACATGGCGGCCCAGGCCGCTGCCGTACATCTGCCGGTCGGTCCGTTCGGCGTCCACGCCGATCAGACCGCGGGTGGTGAGGCCGACCAGCAGCAGGTCCTCGGTGTGGCTGAGGCTGATGTCGATCTGGTCGCAGCCGCGCAGATACGGCCGCCCGGTCGGCCCGTAGGCCAGCTCCAGGTCGTCGGGGTCGCCGTTGAGCACCGCGCCGGCGGCGAACTTCAGCAGGATCCGCGAGGCGGCGTAGCGGCTGCGGACGGCGGGGTGGGCGAGGTCGAGATAGCGGGACCAGTCCCGGCCGAGCAGCGCGCGCAGTTCCTCGCCCTCGGGCAGGTCCGGCTGCAGATCGGCCAGCTGGGCGTAGATCAGCGCGGTTCCGTAGGCCGTCAGGTCGGCGCGGACCCTGTCCCAGGCGGCAACCCTCGCGCCCACCTCGACCGGCTCGCCGAGGGGTGGGCCGAGAGTGGAGTTCCCGGGGACGGTCATCCTTGCTCCTCCAGACGGTGGATCAACAGCATTGGGTGTTCCAGGTGCGCGGTGGCGCGGGTCTCACGGTGCGGCGGCTCTCGCGCCGCCGGCGACCAGGGAGTGGATCTGCTGGAAGGTGCGGGCCTCCAGGACCTGCCGGACCGGGATCCGGCGCCCGGTCTCGTCCTCCAGCAGTGACACCAGCCGGAGCAGGTGCAGCGAGTCCCAGCCCTCGACGTCCGCGAGGTCGGTGTACGCGTCCCGGTCGGACAGTTGCAGGCCCAGTTCGGTGCGCAGCAGCCGCAGAAAGCCGCCCAGGTCGTCGATGCCGCTCATCGGCGGTCCCCTTCCGGTCCGTCGTTCCGGTCATGCCCGTCGTTCGGGCCGCCCGCGTCGAGCCGTTCGATCCGGGCGTCGAGGGTGAGGTGTTCCGGCACCGGCAGGACCGTTCGCAGGTCATGGCGCAGCAGTACGCCGGCACCGTCGCCGTCCTCCCCCACCTCCTCGAAGCCGAGCGAGGGATAGAAGTCCCGCACCCGGTGGTTCTTCGCGGTCGGCCGGTACCGCGCGTGCACCGCGGCGAGTCCGGCGTCCCGCGCCCGCTCCAGCAGGACGGCAACGCAGCCCTGCTCGATGCCCCTTGCCAGAACTCGGCAGCTCAACCAGATGTTGTCCAGATGAAGTCCGTCGGCCGCGCGATGGCCGAGCACCGCCCCGACGAGCCCGTTGTCGCCGAACCGGTCGGTCGCGCGCGCGACGAGCACCAGCTGCCGCGGATCGGCGGCCCGTGCCTCCAGGTCCGGCTGCGCCAGCCGCAGTCCGGTGAGGTTGAACTGGTTGGTGCGCTGCGTGAGCTGGGCGAGCCGGGCGAACTCGTGCCCCAGGGGCGCGCTCAGCTCCACCCCCACCTTGAGCTCGCGAAGGAAGTCCGCGTGCGAGCCGCTGACCTCGCGCAGCTCCCGGCGTTCGCGCTCCACCCGGTACTGCCCGGTCCTGGCCCGGTCCTCGTCCGTCAGCCGGGGCGTGTCGAACCAGCCGTCCGCCAGCAGCCGCGTCACATGCAGCGCGGGTTCGTCGTCGAGCGGGACGACGGCGACCTGCGGGGCGCCGTGCCGCACCTGGGCGCGTTCGGCCGGGGAGTCGTCGGCGAGGACGAGGGAGTCGAGGCCGATGCCGAGGCGGTCGGCGATATCGGCGACATTGCCGTCCTTGGGCCGCCAGTTGGCGTTGACCTGCACGAAGTCCGTCTCACGCAGCACCATGTCGGGGTGGTCGCGGAGCACGGCGAGCACCGGCTCCGCATCGTTCTTGCTGCTCACGGCGAGCAGCACGCCCTGCGAGCCGAGCTGCTTGACGGTCCGCTGGAACGCCCCGAAGGCCTCGCCGCGCAGCGTCCCCGCCGCCGCGATCCCGTCCGCCCCCGCGTCGCCCAGGATGCCGTCCCAGAGCGTGTCGTCCAGGTCGAGGACCAGGCACTTCTTCGTCATCCCGCGCAGCGACCTGGCGAGATGCGCGGCCTCCCGGGCGTAGGCGGCGAGCAGCGCCGCGGTGTACTGGGCCTTGGCGTAGCCGGCCAGCCGGGGATCCAAGACGGGGCCGGTGTCGGCGATCAGCGGATCGAGGTCGATGACGGCCAGGCCCGGGAAGCGTTCGGTCAGCCGGAGCAGCGCCGCGTTGAACTCCCGCCACACCGCGCCGAGTCGGGCCCGCGAGCGGTGGTCGACGAGCTGGTGGGTGTGGCGGCGCAGCAGCGGCAGGGTGTTGAGCACGAGCGTGCCGCCGGTTCCGTCCGCCGTCCCGGCGAGCCGGGCGTGCTCGGCGGCCAGGCCGGTGAGCCGCTCCAGTACGCCGTCGGCGGCGCGGGACAGCGCGGCGACGTCCCAGGGCAGCGGCACCTCGGAGAAGACGGTCTCGGCGTCGAGCAGGCACAGCGAGAGGTCGGCTCCCAGACCGTGGAAGAGCCCCTGCTCGGAGGTCAGATCGTGCAGGTAGGCGCCGTGGTCGCCGAGCACGGGGTGCAGCAGCAGCCCGTGCCGGGCCAGTTCCGCGGTGAGCGGGTCGACGAGCTGGGCCACGGTGGACTGGCCGGTGACGGCGACGGTGACGACAGGGGTGCCCGGATGGGCGGCCAGGACGGCGGCGCGGTCGAGGCCGGCGAGCAGCCGGCCGGCGCGCGGCAGATCGGCGGCCGCGGACGTGCCGGGGTCGTCGGTGAGCTCCGCGAGCAGCGGGGCGACCCGGTCGTACTCCGCCTCGAGCCGCCCGAGTGCCTTGAGCTCGCGCAGCCGTTCCAGTCCTGTTGTCATGTAACGCAATCCGTCCTTCTCAGACCTTCTCAGACCTTCTCCAGAGCGAGCCCGGTCTTGATCCACTTGCTGGACTCCACCGCGATGGTGAGCGCCCGCTGGCCGACCCGCAGTTCCGGCAGCAGTCGTTCGATCTGCTGGAAGGGCAGGGCGTTGCCGGTGTTGCCGGTGTCGGAGACACAGCTGATCTCGCGGGCCCCCGGCACCGCCAGGTGCTCGACGATGCGCTGGGTCATCCGGGTGGAGAGCTGCGGCGGCAGCAGGAAGTCGAGGTCGCCGATGCCCCAGTCCAGCAGGCCCAGGAGGTCCCAGAGGATCTCCACGGCCATGACGGGGACGCTCTCCTCGATCTCCTTGTAGTCCTCGGAGATCATCTGGCGTTCGGTGTGCCGGTCGGTGATCCCGTACCAGTCGATGATCTGGCCGGGCGGCCGGCCGAGCCCGGCGAAGCGGTTGAGCACCCCGCGCAGCGCGACCCGTTCCCCGGCCGGCTCCGCGGTGAGGACGGCGGCGCCCGCGCCGTCCCCGAACAGCACGTAGTTCACCAGCTCCTCGGTGGGCATCCGGCTCAGGTCGCGGCGCAGGTCGAGATGGCGGTTGGTCACGTCCCCGCCGATCACCAGCCCCGCTCCGCAGCCGCCGGCGATCAGCGAACGTCCCAGGTCGATGGCCTGCACCGCGCCGGAGCAGCCGGCCTGGAGCTGGTACGCGGGCAGGTAGTTGAGCCCGAGCCGGTCGGCGACCCGGGCGGCGGTGGTCGGCAGCAGGGTGTCGGGGGTCGCGGTGGCGAGGACGAGGAACTCGATGTCGGAGGCGTCGAGTCCGGCGCCGGCGATGGCCAGGTCCCCGGCTTCCGCGCACAGGTCGGTGAGGCTCTGGTGGACCTCGCCGGTGGCCAGGTCCCAGGCGAAGTGCCGGGTCCTGGTGCCGACGAAGATGTCGATCCACTCCTCGCTCACGCTGAGCAGCTTCCCCAGGGTGCTGTTGTCCACCGGCGCTCCGGGCAGCGCTGTACCGGTGGAGGCGAGGTACGCCGTCGTCCCGGTCATGGCGTACGCACGCTGACGCACTCGGTCAGGAACTCAGCCAGCGAGCCGACGGACCGCAGCGCGGGCAGGAGTTGCTGTACGGAGATCTCGCCGGCGCTCGACAGCCGCGCCTCGATCCGGTCCTTGAGCTGCATGATCATCACCGAGTCGAATCCCAGGTCCTCGTAGAAGCGCGCCGAGGCCACCACCTGCTCCAGCGGATAGCCGCCGACCTCCGCGACGGCCTCGACGACGGCGGCCAGCACCGGGTCCCGCTCCTGCGACAGCGCGTCCAGCCGGGCGGGTGGAGCGTCCGCCGGCTCGGCGAACTCGGCCGGGAGCGCGGCCGGGGGGCCCAGCGCGAGCACCGGCTCCACCGGGCGTACGGCGGCCTTCGGGCTCCTGGCGGTCTGCTCCGACGGCTCGGCCGGCCGGTTCCAGAAGCGGTGCCGGTCCGAGAACACATACGGCCGCAGCCGTTCGGCCGTGCGCTGCCGCGGTGCGTAGAGCGCGTCCCACTCCGGGTCGAGTCCGGCCCGGTAGAGCGCGGCGACCAGTTCGGCCAGGTCCCGGCCGGACGCCTCGGCGCCCGGCGCCGGGTGCAGGAACTCGATGTCCCCGCGCAGCCCGGCCCGTCCCGCCAGCGGCAGCAGCTGCGGCTTGGGGCCGATCTCGATCAGATGGGTGGGTGCCAGCGCCTCGTTGAGCGCGCCCAGCGCGGACGAGAAGAGCACCGGCTCGGCTGCCTGGCCGGTCCAGTACGCGCCGTCCATCGGCTCGTCGCGCAGCATCCGCCCGTAGCGGGTGGAGGCCAGCGGCACCTGTGGCGGCGCGGCGGCGACGGTGCCGGCCGTCTCCGCGAACAGGGACAGCGCCGGGGCCATCAGCGGTGAGTGGAAGGCGTGCGAGACCGGTACGGCCCTGGTCCGCACCCCCCGCGAGCGCAGGATCTCCGCGATCCGCTCCAGCGCCTTCACGGCGCCGGACAGCACCACGTCGGCGGGCCCGTTGACCGCGCCGAGGCCCACCTGCGGCTCGTCGTCGAGCAGGCTCCGCAGATCGGCGGGGCTCGCGTTGACCGCCAGCATGCCGCCGCCCGCGGGGAGTTCCTGCATGAGCGCACCGCGGACGGCCACCAGCCGGGCCGCCTCGTCCAGGCTCAGCACTCCGGCGAGCACCGCCGCCGGGTACTCGCCGATGCTGTGGCCGAGCACGGCGGCAGGCTGGACGCCGAGTTCGGTGAGGGTACGGGCCAGGGCGTAGCCGACCGCGAACAGGGCGGGCTGCGCGGTGCCGGTCTCGTGAATGCGCTGCTCACCACCCAGGATCAGATCGCGGACGGAGCCCCCGGTGTGCGGGGCGAGGGCCGCGTCGGCCTCGTCGAGAAAGTGCCGGTACACGGCGGAGTCACGGTGGAGCCCGGCGGTCATCGCCGGGAACTGGCTGCCCTGGCCGGTGAAGAGGAACGCCACCACGGGCCGGCTCCACGGCCGGTGCGCGACCCCGCCCGGCAGGTCCTGCCCGGCGGCCTGCCGCAGCCCCGCGGCGAGTTCCGCGGTGTCGCGGGCGGTGAGGGCGAAGCGGAACGGCAGCCCGGTCTTGATCCGGTTGCTGCTCCAGCACAGCGCCGCCGCCTCGCCGCGCGGCCGCTTCGCGACGGCCTCCGCCTGGTCCGCGAGATTGCGGCGCAGCGCTTCCGGGGTGTCGCCGGTGAGGGTGAAGACGCCCGCCGCGCCGGCGGCCGTGTCCCGCCGGACGCCGGACCCGACGGCCTTGTTCCTGGTCCTGGGCGCGGTGGCGAGCACCGCGTGCGCGTTGGTACCGCCCATGCCGAAGCTGCTCACCCCGGCCACGGCCTCGCCGGGCGGCAGCCGCAGCGGCGACTTCAGCAGCCGCAGCCCGCGCTCCGCGAGCCGCAGCTGCGGGTTCTCGCGGTCCGCGAACCGGCTGGCCGGGACGATCCGGTGGTGCAGCGCCAGCGCCGCCTTGATCAGCCCAGCGATGCCCGCCGCGCCCTCGGTGTGCCCGAGGTTGCCCTTCACGGAGCCGATCGCGCACGGTTCGGCGCGCTCCACACCGTGCACCGTGCCCAGCGCCGCGCATTCGATGGCGTCGCCCAGCACCGTGCCGGTGCCGTGCGCCTCGATGAACGAGACCTGCTCCGGGGTGACGCCGGCCCGCCGGTACGCGGCCTCGACGACCTTCTGCTGCGACCAGCGGTTGGGGGCGGTGACACCGTTGCTGCGGCCGTCCTGGTTCACCGCGGTGCCGCGGATCACCGCGTAGATCCGCTGCCCGTCGGCGAGCGCGTCCGCGGTCCTGCGCAGCACGACCAGGCCGACGCCGTCACTGCGCGCGATGCCGTCGGCGTCCGCGCTGAACGGACGGCAGCGGCCGTCCGAGGAGGCCAGCCCCAACTGGGTGTAGACGATGCCGAGCGCCGGGGACAGCACCAGGTTCACCCCGCCGGCCAGCGCCGTGTCGCACTCGCCGGACAGCAGCGCGTTGGCGGCCAGGTGCACGGCGACCAGCGACGAGGAACAGGCGGTGTCGACGGCGAGGCTCGGCCCGGTGAGGTTCAGGTGGTACGAGATCCGGTTGGCGGTCATCCCCGCGCTGCTGCCCGCGCCCAGCTGCGGGGTGATCTCCGTGTGGTCGCCCATCCGCAGCCGGCCCCACTCGCCGCCCATCACCCCGACGAAGACACCGGCGTCCGTGCCGGCCAGCGCGCCCGGGGCCCGCCCGGAGTCCTCCAGGGCGCGCCAGGCGCACTGCAGCAGCAGCCGGTGCTGCGGGTCCATCGCGGCGGCCTCGCGCGGCGCCACCGAGAAGAAGTCGTTGTCGAAGGCGTCCGCGTCGTCGATGAAGCCGCCGCGCGTCATCTCCGAGTGCACGGCGCCGGGCTCCTGCGAGGCGTAGTCGCGGGGGTTCCAGCGCTGCTCCGGAATGTCGCCGACGGCGTCGCCGCCGCGCATCAGCAGGTCCCAGTACGCGTCGCTGCCCGGCGCTCCGGGGAACGCGCAGTCGAGCCCGACGATGGCGATGGAGTCCATCAGCGGTTGTCCTCCCCGACCCGTGGGATCTCCACTGCCATGTACCCGACGAGGCTCTCGACCGTCGGGTGGTCCCACAGCAGGGTGGGCTCCACGTACAGCCCGAACTGGTCCTCCAGGTCACCGCACAGGCTCAGCGCGGCCACCGAGTCCATGCCGAACTCGGCCAGCGGCACCGTCGGGTCGATGCTGTCGGCCGGGCGGTTGAGGTAGAGCGCGAGCCGGTCGAGCAACCAGCCACGGTGCAGGTTGTCGGCGAGCACAGCACTGTGCCGGGTCGTCGGAGCGGTCATCGCTGGACTCCTTGGGTACGCGTCAGGCCCATGAACCGTCAGCCGGGAATGGGAGTGTTGTAGAGGTCGTAGCTGCGCTGGGCGCTGAAACGGACGTGGACTTCGTGCCGGAGCCGGGTCTCGCACTCCCCCGGCAGATCGGGGACCTTCGCGCCCAGCCGCCGCGCGATGCGGTGCAAGGCAGCGGCCGCCCAGGCCGGGTCGGCCAGGAACGGGTCGGAGCCGTCCTGGTTGTGCCGCCACACCCCCAGCACGGCGGACGCCGCGAGCAGCAGCGCGTACCGGTCCATCAGGGCGAACGAGGCAGGACCCACCGGGGTGGTGCGGTCCGCGGGCTCCAGGGCCAGGACCCGGTCGCGCAGATCGCGGAACTCCTCCACCAACTGCCCGGCCAGCCCGCGCAGCGCCTTCTCCACCGGGCTGCGGCCCGGAATCGCGGCGGCGACCGACAGCAGCGACGCGCTGAGGCTGTCGCGGCCGCAGGCCAGGCTGAGCGACTCGGTGCGCAGCGGCGGCAGTTCGGCGCGCGGCCGGAAGAGCCCGGCGGGCGCGTCGTCCTCGACGAACCAGGACTGCCGGGCCAGCCGGTGCAGCTGCGGGATGACGGTGGCCTGGCAGGCCACCGATCCGGCGTGCCCGAGGCTGAGCACCGGCACGTCCCTGACGTGCTTCTGGAAGATGCCCAGCGTGCCCTCGCGGGTGTAGAACCCGGCGCCGAGCACGATCGACAGGTCGTACATCGTCTCGGTGAGGATCCGGGGCAGCAGGTACTTCAGCGCCGCCGAGTACACGCTGGTCTGCGTCGGCAGCAGATGGATCGCGCGCATCGCGACGAGCGCCAGGCTGTCGTACAGCAGAAGGTTGACGAAGGCTCCGGTCGCGGCGGCGTCGGTGCGCTGCGCGTCGGAACGGGCGCCGGCCCAGCCGCCGCCACGGTGCTCGTGGTCGAAGCGGACCGCCGTGCGCAGGCTGGTGTCCACGGCCGCGAGCGCGGTCGCGGCGATGACGGTACGGCTGATCTGAAAGGACCGCAGCGCCGTCTCGATACCGCTGCCGACCGGCCCGAGCAGCGCGGACTCCGGCACCGGGCAGTCGTCGAACTCCAGCCCCGCGAAGGCGTTGCCGCGCAGTCCGACCGGCATCTGGTGCGGCACGATCCTGGAGCGGTCCACGGGCAGCTCGCCCGGGTTCAGCAGCAGCACCGAATGGCTGCGGCTGCCGGGCGCCGGGTCGGTGCGGCAGAAAAGCACCAGGGCTTCGGAACGGGCCAGGTTGTTGATCACCGGCTTGCCGCCGCTGAGCAGGAACCCGCCGCCGTCCGCCCGCCGCGCCGCGACCTGGCTGCGGACCAGCTGGTTGCTGTGCGCCGTCTCGTGCTGCGCGATGGCCGCCTTCGCGCCGCGCAGCATCGAACCGGCGAGCCACTCCTGCTGCTCGTCGCTGCCCGCCATCCAGACGTCGGAGGCGGCCATGTACGACATCATCCCGTAGCTCATGCCGAGCCCGACGTCCCGCCGGAAGACCGGGCGCATGACGCGGACGAGGGTGTCGATGGAGTCCAGCCGGCCGCCGAGCCTGCTGGGGACGAACTCGCGGTTCATCCCGAAGTCGTCGAGCAGCGCCTCGCCCCGGGTGAACGGCACCGCCGCCCGGTCGGCGTTCAGCACCGCGTGGTAGCCGCAGGGATTGCCGGGATCGGTGGGATCGCCGAGCAGCGCCTCCAGTTCGGCGACGCGCGCCTGCACCGCAGCCTCACGCTGCTGCGGTGCGGGTGCTTCGGCGAGGGCGGCGGGGCCGCCGGTCGCGGGCCTGGTCACCACGGCCTGCCTCTCCCACCGGCGGGTTCCGGTTGCAGCAGGTCCTCGCCGAGCAGGGTGTCGCGGGCCCGCACCTCGGCGTGCACGGCCGGGTCCAGCGCCTCGTACTCGCCGCGCAGTTCGCCGTCGAGGAACAGCTGCCGCATCAGAGTGCGCTGCACCTTGCCGCTGGTGGTCCTGCGGACCGTGCCCGGCCGGACCAGCAGGACGTTGCCCGCCGGGATGTTGAAGTCCTGGCCGATCATCGCCTGCACCTGCTGAGCCAGTGCGCGCAGGCTCGCCGCACTCGCGCCCTCGCCCTTGACCTCCTGCACCACCACCAGCTGCTCGCGCCCGGCCTCGACGCTGAAGGCCGCTCCCGCGCCGTGGCCGAGCGCCGGGCTGGTGGCCCGCACCGCGAACTCGACGTCCTGCGGGTACACGTTCCGCCCGTTGATGATGATCACTTCCTTGAGGCGGCCGGTGACGAACAGCTCGCCGTCGTCCAGCACGCCCAGGTCCCCGGTGCGGAGGAACCCGGTCTCACCGTCGTTCAAGGTGCCGTGGAAGGTCGCGTCGGACTCCTCCCGCCGCTGCCAGTAGCCCTGGGCGACGCTGTCGCCGCGCAGCCAGATCTCGCCGACGGCGCCGGCCGGCAGCTCCCGGTAGCCGGCCGGGTCCACGATCCGTACGTCGAAGTCGGTGACCTGTCCGCTGCTGACCAGGGTCCGCTGCGGCTTGCCCGGCTCGGCCGCCGCCAGCTGGTCGCGCTCCAGGGCCTTGGTGTCCGCCTGCTTCTCGGTGAACGGGGCGTCGGGGACGCCGCCGGACACGATGAGGGTGGCCTCGGCCAGCCCGTAGCAGGGGTACAGCGCCTGGGGCCGCAGCCCGGCGGGGGCGAAGCGCTCGGCGAACGCCTTGAGGGTGTCGGCGCGGACCGGCTCGGCGCCGTTGAGCGCGAGCCGCCAGCGGGACAGGTCGAGCGCCTCGATCTGCTCGTCGGTGACGCGGCGCAGGCACAGTTCGAAGCAGAAGTTGGGGCCGCCGCCCGCGGTCACGCCGTACTCGTCGATCGCCTGCAGCCAGCGCACCGGCCGCTTGATGAAGGAGGTGGGCGACATCTGCACCGAGGAGCTGCCCAGCCAGAGCGGGTGCAGCAGGTGGGCGATGAAGCCCATGTCGTGGAAGTGCGGCAGCCAGCCGCCGAACCGGTCCTCCGACGTGGTGCCCAGGGACCGGGCGATGGCCGCCTCGTTGGCCATCAGGTTGCGGTGCGAGACCATGACGCCGCGCGGGTCGGAGACCGAGCCCGAGGTGTACTGCAGGAACGCCAGGTCGTCGGGGCGGGCCGCGACGGGCTGCCAGGCGGCCGGGTCGCCGAAGCCGGTGTTGTCCGTGGCCAGGCAGACCACGTCCTCGCGGCGGGCCCGGGAGAGCCACAGCGCGATGTCCGGCGCGTTGGCCCGGTCGGTGAGCACCAGCTTCGCTCCGGAGTCCCGGATCACCGCGGAGGTACGGCTCAGCCGCTTCTCCTGGCCGGCGTCACCGGGCAGCGGCGCCGGCACGGCCACCGCTCCGGCGTACAGGCAGCCGATGAACGCCTTCAGGAACTCGGCCGTCGTCGGGTACAGGAGCAGCACCGGCTGCCCCTCCACGCCGTGCAGCTGCAGGACGGAGGCGATCCGCCGCGCTTCCCGGTCCAGCTCCGCGTAGGTCAGATGCTCGGCCGCCATGGCCGGTCCCGCGTCCCGGAGGAAGACATGGGCGTCCGCGTCGGCGAGCTCCGCGGCCCGTTCCAGGACAAGCTCGGTGAAAGTGGCGAAGCCTGACAATGACATCCCCTCGACATCCCCTCGCGGCGCAGCCACCGGTCCGCTGACAGACCGGCGTGGAACGGGTCCCGCACATGTCGTTGGAGGATCGGTCGAGTGGCTAAAGCAGCGGTTGCGTGAACCGGTTGACACGGCCGACCAGCGGCCAAGAGGATGGATTGGAGGTTGGTGACGTGCGTCACCGATCCTGCGGAGCGGACCCCCGGCAGTTCCTGGAGGAGCCGTGCGGAGCCCGGCATTCCGGACAGTGTTTCCTCCCCCCGCCCCCGGGGCCCGGCCACAGCGGCCCGGCGGCGACGTGCGACCGCGATGACCGGCCATCTGCTGGCAGCGGGCCGCTGGCATATGGCACAACCGTTGCTAAAGTCGCCTCTGGGTGAGGGGGTAGCCATGGCTGTGACTGTTCGAGGCGGGGCGGCGGAATCCGACGATGTCGGTCTTGCCTTGTACCAGGCATTGCGTGATCAAGGGTCGTGCCCACCGGCGACGGCCGCGGCACGACTGGGTCTCACCGCCACCGAGGCGGCGACCGGCTGGGCTGAGCTCCGGGAGCTGGGGCTGATTCGCGCCGGACGCAGCCCGGAGGAGGTCGACCCCGTGGATCCGGACACCGCGCTGATCAGCCTGCTGGACCGGCAGCGGGCCGCACTGCAGGCGCAGCGTGAAGAGCTGACCGCGATCGTCAGGGCGTCGGAATCCTTGATGGAGCGCTACCGTCCCGCGGTCCAGCGGGACGCGGCCAAGGTCGAGGTCGAGATCATCACCGGTGACGGCCGCAAGCGGCAGATGGTCGGTGACTACTACGCCACCCTCACCACCCGCTCGCGGTCCATGCATCCGGGGCCGCTGCCGCCGGCCGAGGTACTGGCCGAGTCCCTGCAGGGCGACGCCGACATGGTCAAACGCGGTATCCGGGTGCAGGCGATCTACACCCAGGGCATCAACTCGGCGCCGCGGCAGCGCAAGTACCTCTCCGAGCTGGCCTCCGCGGGTGTGGAGGTCCGGCTGGCGCCCCAGGTCCCGCTGGACCTGAGCATCGGCGACATGCACACCGCGATCCTCGCGGCCAACCCCGACAACCCGTCGGAAGCCGCGCTCCTGGTCCGCGGTAGGGCGCTGGTCCGTACCTACAGCGCCCTCTACGAGGACTGCTGGTTGCGCTCCGTGCCGTACTCGACCAAAGTGGCTGACCGGTTCGACTCCGCGAGCGAGCTGACCGAACAGCACCGCACCGCCATGCGTCTCCTGGCCAATGGACTCACCGATGAGCGGATCGCCAGGAAACTGGGGATCTCACTGCGTACGGTGAGCCGCCTGGTCTCCGAGGTCATGAGATACCTGCAGGCCGAGAGCCGGTTCCAGGCCGGCGTCCTCGCCGTCACTCATGGGTTCATCTGACCTCATGACCTTCCGATTCGCGCCATTGCGCACTTACGCACCTGCCCTAACTGGCCACTTGCCGTCCATTTTTGGCACTCTGGCATTGCTACAAGGGCATCCCGAACCCGTGAGCAATCTCCTGCCTTCCCAGACAAGGATCACGATGTCGAGCATGCAGCACCTGACCAAGATCACTGCGGTCGCAGCCCTGGTGCTCGCCCTTTCTTCAGTCGGCGGGACCGCCATGGCAGCGACGCATGACTCCGGCACGGAGTCGCAGCGCACGTCACAGAGCGCCAGCCCGGAGTTGTGGGACCAGACAGCAGCACCCGCCATCTGGGTGCCCGCCTCGGCGACTGCCTGACAACAGACCTTCCCCCCTCCCCCACAGCGCTGTACGGCTCGCGGCTACGCCGCGGGCCGTACAGCGCTGTGTACGTCCGGACGCGTTTCGGCCAGAGCGACAGCGATTTTCAGCCATGTCGCTCGGAAGGCCGCCCGGATGCGTGGTTACGCGGGTTACGGAGTGCGGCACGAGGCAAGGGTGCCTTTTCAGCCATGAGGGGCCGTTCCCGGCCAGCCGGCACCGAATCTTTTCAGCCGTTCTCGCCCGGCCGCTCACGGACCGTCGCCGGCCCGGGTCCGCTCCGTGCAGGCCGGGGCGCGCTCAGCCCGTGAGGCGGTCGCGGCCCAGCGTCCGCAGCACGTCCTCCTGGGCGTAGAAGACCTGCCGCCCGTCGCGCTTGCGCCGCCACTGGTGCTCATTGGCGAGCCAGTAGACGGTGCCTGCGGGAATCCGCCAGGCCGAGGAGATCTCGCGGGCGCTGAGCCCGGGCGGGACCCCGTCACAGGCCCGGCCCCGGTACAGGGCGCGCCAGCGCTCCGGCGGCCAGACATGCGCGCGCTCCGTATCGCACTCCACAGCCGGGGGAAGCGTGGAACCGGGTTCACGGACGACGGCGGTGAGGCGGCCGGGGCAGGACTGCACGATGCACGGGCCAACGGGGATACGGCGCTCCAGACGGGGTCGGGCGATCTTCATGCAGCGGCGCACGAGTGCGTCGACCTCGGCCGCGGCGTCCTCGGCCGCGGGGTGGACGGCCAGCCACGCCAGATGGCGTCGTAGGAATGCGGCGAGGGCCGGCACCGTCCGCAGGGGGAGGCGGACGGTGCGGCCCTCGACTATCAGATCGGCCCAGGAGGCGAGGGTGCCTCGGATGTCGGCGCGCGCATCGACAGCCGGCCCGTTCAGCGGGATGCCGGGCCGGCCACCTGCGGTGACACGGTCGCCACCGTCCACAGCCGGAACGAGCGCAGCCTCCAACTCGCCATATACCCGGGGAAGCAAGGCGAGTTGCCGATCCAACCGCTCCTGGCAGGGGAGGCACAGCGCAGGATCCGTGTCCACGCATAGATGCCCGGTACGGAATTCGCTCTCCTGCACTCCGCTGTCCCTTCCTCGCCGAGGCGGTAAGAAGAGAAAAGCAGGAGAGCGACCACCCGGACAATGAGTTCCAACGTGCCGGATCGCGCCATGGCGTGGCCTCGCCCTTAGGAGCCCCCGAGGCGATCTTGCGAGGTCAGGCGGGCAGCACGGCTTCGATGGCTTCGACCAGCTCAGCGGCCTCGGGCTCGGTGCGCGGCCGGAACCTTCCCGCCACCTCGCCGTCCGGGCCGATCAGGAACTTCTCGAAGTTCCACTGCACGTCACCGGCCTCGCCCTCGGCGTCCTTCGCCTGCGTCAGCTCGGTGTACAGCGGGTGCCGCTCCTCGCCGTTGACGTCCGCCTTCTCGAGGAGCGGGAAGCTCACACCGTAGCTGGTGGAGCAGAAGGTCTGGATCTCCTCCGCGCTGCCGGGCTCCTGGCCGGCGAACTGGTTGCTGGGCACACCGAGCACGGTGAAGCCGCGCTCCGCGTACCGCTGCTGCAGCCGCTCCAGGCCCTCGTACTGCGGGGTGAGACCGCACTTGGAGGCGACGTTGACGATGAGCAGCGCCTTGCCGCGCTGGTCCGCCAGCGAGGCGGGCTCGCCGGACAGGGTGCGCAGCGGGATGTCGTACAGGCTCACAGGGGTCTCCTACTTGTCCTTGACTACTTGTCCTTGACGGTGATGCCGAGGGTCTGGGCGAGCACCGGGGCCAGGTCGAAGAGCTGGAGGGTGGTGATGAGGGCACCCTTGAGCGATTCATGGCCGTCGGCGAGTTCGAGGGTGGTGGCGCCGCGCAGATCGGTCTTCTTCAGCGTGGCGCGGGCGAGGTGGACGCGCTCCAGCCGGGTGCCGGGGAAGGTCACCCCGGTGAGCTTGGCGCCGCCGAGGTCGACGTCCCGCAGCACACAGTCCTCGAAGACCACGTCGTGCAGCGTGGTGGCCCGCAGGTTCACCGAGTCGAACTTGCACTGGCGGAACACCACCCGCCGCAGCACCGAGCCGTACGCCTCGATGCCCGCCAGGGCGCACGCCGAGAAGGTGGTGTCGAGCCAGGAGGACTCGGCGAGCGCGGTGCCGGTGAAGCGGGTGGCCTGCGCCCAGACGTCGTTGAACCGGGCGCCGCGCAGCGGGGTGCCGGTGAAGCTGCAGTCCGTGATGGCGCACTCGAGGAAGTGTGCCCCCGAGGCCTTCTCGTCCTCGAAGGTGAGCCGGTCGAAGTGCACGGTGTCGTACCGCTCGTCGACCTCCAGGCCGCCCTCGTGCGGGCGCAGCAGGTCGGCGTAGCGCAGGTCGGCGAGCTCCTCGGGTGGTGTCACATCCTGCAGCCTACGTCCCGGCTCCGACAGCGGGGCTCGCGGTGCCCATCGGTCACATAAGGGACATTGGCCCCGCCGCTTGCTACGTTGCAGCCCATGAGCGCAACGACCACCGACGCTCCCCCGCCCCTCGTGCTGCTGCCGAAGCGGCGCGGCGTGGAGCTCTCCCTGCTGATCGGTGCGGTTCTCATCTCGGTGTACGGCTACGCGGAAGTGGGACTGGCCAGGAACGGCGCCGTGCCGCCCGACGCGGCGGGGTACGGAGCGGGGCTCGGCGTGCTGGCCCTGCTCGCCCATGTCGCGGTCAGGGCCCGCGCGCCCTACGCCGACCCGCTGCTGCTCCCGATCGCCGTCCTGCTCAACGGGGTCGGGCTGGTCCTCATCTACCGGCTCGATCTGGAGCCGGTGCTCGGTGCCGAGGGCGCTCCCACCCAGCTGGTCTGGTCGACGCTGGGCATCGGGCTCTTCATCGCGGTGGTCCTGGTGCTGCGCGACCACCGGGTGCTGTCGCGCTACGCGTACGTCTGCTGCGCGGCGGCCCTGTTCCTCATGGTCGTCCCGATCTCCTTCCCGGCGATCAACGGCGCCAAGATCTGGATCCGGGTCGCCGGTTTCTCGATCCAGCCGGGCGAGTTCGCCAAGATCCTGCTCGCGCTGTTCTTCGCCGCGTATCTCGCCACCAACCGCAACGCCCTGGCGTACACCGGCCGCACCTTCTGGAAGCTGCAGCTGCCCACCGGCCGGGTGCTCGGCCCGATCGTGACGATCTGGCTGCTCAGCGTGTGCCTGCTGATCGCGGAGCGGGACCTGGGCACCTCGCTGCTCTTCTTCGGGCTGTTCGTGGTGATGCTGTACGTCGCGACCGGCCGGACCGGCTGGATCGCGGTGGGGCTGCTGCTGTCGGCGCTCGGCGCCTTCGCCGTCGGTGCGGTCGAACCGCATGTCCACGCGCGGGTGGAGGACTGGCTGCACCCGTTCGCCAGCATCGAGGCGGGCGACGGACCCAACCAGCTCGCCCAGTCGCTGTTCGCCTTCGGCGCCGGCGGCATGCTCGGCACCGGCCTCGGACAGGGCCACTCGTATCTGATCGGCTTCGCCACCAAGTCCGACTTCATCCTCTCCACGGTGGGCGAGGAGCTGGGCATGGCGGGGCTGACGGTGCTCCTCGTGCTCTACGCGCTGCTGGTGGCCCGCGGCTACCGGGCGGGGCTGGCGCTGCGCGACCCGTTCGGCCGGCTGCTGGCGATCGGCCTCGCCTCGATCCTGGCCCTGCAGGTCTTCGTGATCGCGGGCGGGGTGATGGACCTGATCCCGCTCACCGGCATGGCGATGCCGTTCCTCGCCCAGGGCGGTTCGTCCGTCGTCACCAACTGGATCATCGTCGCGCTGCTGATCCGGCTCAGCGACAGCGCGCGCCGTCCCCTGCCGGACGCGGGTGCCTGGTGATCCGCTACATCCGGCGGGCCGCCGCCTGCTGTCTGGTCCTGCTGGTCGCGCTGCTGATCAACACCAGCCGGGTGCAGATCTTCCAGGCCGACTCGTTCAACGCCAATCCGGCCAACCGCCGCGCGATGATCGCCCGCTACGACCAGCCGCGCGGCGACATCCTCGTCGCGGGGAGGCCCGTCACCGGCTACCGGGAGACCGACGACCAGCTGACGTATCTGCGCACCTACACCCAGGGGCCGCTGTACGCGCCCGTCACGGGCTATGTGTCGCAGCTGTACGGCACGAGGATGCTGGAGGGCACCGAGGACGCCGTGCTGTCCGGCACGGACCCGCAGCTGGCCTCGCTGCCGCTGTGGAACGAGATCACCCGCGCCCGGCAGAAGGGCGGTGACGTCCACACCACCATCAACCCGGCCGCCCAGGAGGCCGCCTTCACCGGGCTCGGCGACCGCACGGGCGCCGTCGCCGCGCTCGACCCGGCCACCGGGCGGATCCTGGCGCTGGTTTCCACGCCCTCCTACGACCCCTCGGGGATCGCGGGGACCGGCCGTGACGTCAACGCCGAGTGGGCCCGGCTCACCTCCGATCCCGAGCAGCCGATGCTGGACCGGGCGATCCGCCAGACATACCCGCCGGGTTCCACCTTCAAGGTCGTCACCGCCGCCGCGGCCCTGGAGTCGGGCAAGGTCACCGATCCGAAGGCCCCGACGAAGACCCCCGAGCCCTACACGCTGCCCGGCACCACCACCCAGTTGGAGAACGAGGCGGCGGGCTGCGCCGACGCCACCCTGCTCGTCGCCTTCACCGTCTCGTGCAACACCGTCTTCGCGAAGCTCGGCGTGGACGTCGGGCTGAAGGGGATGGTGAAGCAGGCGCAGGCGTTCGGCTTCAACGACCACCGGCTGCGGATCCCGCCGAGCGTCGCCCCGAGCAACTTCGACACCAGGATGGGACCCGACCAGGTCGCCCTGTCGTCCATCGGCCAGTTCGACACCACCGCGACCCCGCTGCAGATGGCGATGGTCGCGGCGGCGGTCGTCAACGGCGGTGAGCTGATGTCCCCGTACCTCGTCGACCGGATCACCAACTCCAACGGGGTCACGGTCGCCGCGGCCGCCGGCCGCCTCCTGCACCAGGCCGTCAGCTCCGGCACCGCCGTCCGGCTCCAGCAGATGATGGAGGCCGTCGTCACCAAGGGCACCGGCACCAACGCGGCCATCCCCGGCATCACGGTCGGCGGCAAGACCGGCACCGCCCAGCACGGCGTCGGCAACAAGGGCATGCCGTATGCCTGGTTCATCTCCTACGCCAAGTCCGCCGCCGGCCAGCCGGCCGTCGCGGTGGCCGTCGTCGTCGAGGACGCCGAGGCCGTCCGGGCCGACATCTCCGGCGGCGGCAGCGCGGCCCCCATCGCCCGCGACGTCATGCGGGCCGTCCTGGGCTGACCGGCGCCACCGCTGAACGGGGCTGCGGGGCTGCGGGGTCTAGTAGATCTTCGGGAAGCTGAACGCGTAGCCCTGCTGCTTCAGCCACGGAAGCACCTTCTCCAGGGCCGCGACCGTCTGCTCGCGCTTACCGCCGCCGTCGTGGAAGAGGAGGGTCGGACCGCCCGCCACCTCCTTCTTGACGGTGCTCACGATGGCGCCGACACCGGGCTTCTCGAAGTCCTTGGAGTCCACGTTCCAGCCGAGCGGCCGCATTCCGTGCGCCGCGGCGAGCTTGCGGTTGAAGGGGGTGAAAGCACCGCCCGGGGCCCGCCAGTACTGCACCTTCACACCACCGGAGGCCTCCTCGATCATCCGCTGCGCGTCGAGGGTCTCCTGGCTCTGGTACGCCTCGGACTTCTTGTCCATCCCCGTGTCGTGCGTCATCGAGTGGTCACAGAGCCGGTGTCCGGCGGCCACGATCTGCCGGATGAGGTCGGGGTGGGCCTTCGCCTGCGGACCGATCACGCAGAAGACGGCCTTCACATCGTTCTGCTTCAGCACCTCGAGCACCTTGGGCGTCCAGGTGGGGTCGGGGCCGTCGTCGATGGTGATGTTGACGGCCTTGCCGCCGCTCTCCGGCATGTGCACGATCTCGATCGGCACCGGCCGGGCGGGCTTGGCGTCCACCGTGGGCTTGGACTCCTTCGCGTCCGCCTGTGCCTTGTTGTATCCGGACACCGCCAGGGCACCGGCTATCGCGGCTATCAGGGCGATGACCGAGGCAACGGTTATCGCTACGTTCCGCTGGCTCGCGGTGAGTCGCGCCATGGGTTGAGTCCCCTTCTCTCGTCGCGTCGCAGCACGGCAGGACTGAACACACAGCCAAACCCCCGTACATCTGCAGTGATAGATGCCGGTGACAGCGCGGCGGTTCCTACTTCTTCGGCGCCGCTGACAATCCCGTGCAGCCGCGCAGCCCGGCGCGGCGGTCGTTGATGCGTTTGGCCCCGGCGTCCTCCTGGGGCATGGGCACACCGTGGTTGTCGACGAAGGCCGGCGTGAAGCGCTCGCCCGCGACCTTCCCCTTGGCGATGGTCAGGGTGGTGATGCCGGTGTCGTTGGAGTTCGGGTAGGGCGAGGTGCCGTACCAGAGCAGATTGCCCATGCCGTAGGCGACATAGGTCTGCCGCATCATCCCGGAGCCCAGCATCACGTGTGCGTGCGTGCCGACGACCGCGGTGGCCCCGGCCGCCGCCAGCTTGGCCGCGATGGACTTCTGCTCGGGCCCCGGGCAGGACTGCCCCTCGGTGCCCCAGTGCAGATAGACGACCACGACGTCGGCCTTCTTCTTCGCCGCCTTGACCGCCGCCACCAGCTTGGTCTGCTCCAGTGCCGAGGCGATGCCCGGCTTGGACGCCGTGGCGCGCCAGTTCTGGTTGGTGATGTCCTGCACCTGGCTGGCCGCGAGGACGGCGAGCTTCACCCCGCGGATCGTCTTCAGATACGGACGGTAGGCCTGGGCCTCGTTCGCACCGATGCCGACGACCGGGATCGGCGCGTCCCTGACCGCCGCGAGGGTGTCCGTCAGCCCCTGCGCGCCGTAGTCGACGGCGTGGTTGTTCGCCATCGAGACCGCGTCCACGCCCGACTTCTTGAGGACGTCGAGCGCGGTGGCGGGGGTCCTGAAGTGGTACGTCTTGGGCTGCGGGGTGCCCCGCGTGGTGATCGCCGTCTCCAGGTTGACCATGGAGAAGTCGGCCGCCGCGAGGGTCTTGGAGAGCGGACCGATCGCCGGCTCCGTCATCCCGTTGACCAGCCGGGGCTGCGTACGCTCCGTGAAGTGCACGTCGCCGCCGAACGCGAGGGTGATCGTCCCCGGTGCGGCCGGTGTCGTCGCCTCCGGCGCCACCGAGCCTTCGGGCAGGCCGTCGACCTGTGCGGTGGGCGCGGCGGACACCGGCGCCAGTACCTCGGGCGACGGCTTCGAGCCGGATCCACAGGCGGCGCTGAGGGTCAGCAGTGCGAGCCCCAGCGCCATGCGTACGCGCCGTCGCGCTCTCGGTCCTTCAAGCATCGAGCAAGCGTACGACTCCCGAGCAGATGTTCTTGACGTCCTGGGAACTCTCCCCGGGATTCAGGCGGTCTCCGTTCCCGAGCCGAGGGTGATCGCGTCGGCGACCTCCGCGACGCGGGCCGACTCCTCGGCGGCGAAGCGCTCGGCGTCGAGCTTCTCGGCGATCTCCTCGTCCTCGGCCATGAGCAGATCGAGACTGGAGTCGCCCATGTCGAAGACGCCCATGTCGACATAGGCCTGTTGCAGCCGGGGGCCCCACAGACCGATGTCCTTCACACAGGGCACGATCCGGCTGAAGAGCAGTTTCCGGAACAGGTGCAGGTACTCGGAGTTCTCGCTGAGTTCCTCGGAGTCCTTTCGCGGGATTCCGAAGTTCTCCAGGACCTCGACCCCGCGCAGCCGGTCGCGCATCAGATAGCAGCCCTCGATGACGAATTCCTCACGTTCCCGGAGTTCACCGTCGCTGAGCTGCTGGTAGTAGTCACGCAGGGCCATCCGCCCGAAAGCGACGTGCCGGGCCTCGTCCTGCATGATGTAGGCCAGGATCTGCTTGGGCAGCGGTTTGTCCGTGGTGTCGCGGAGCATGCCGAACGCGGCGAGGGCGAGTCCTTCGATGAGGACCTGCATTCCGAGATAGGGCATGTCCCAGCGGGAATCGCGCAGGGTGTCGCCGAGCAGGCCCTGCAGGGAATCATTGATCGGATACAGCATCCCGACCTTTTCCTGCAGGAACCGGGCGTATATCTCGGCGTGCCGGGCCTCGTCCATGGTCTGGGTCGCGGAGTAGAACTTGGCGTCCAGGTCGGGGACGGATTCGACGATGCGGGCCGCGCAGACCATGGCGCCCTGCTCGCCGTGCAGGAACTGGCTGAACTGCCAGGACGCGTAGTGCCGTCGCAGGTCCTTCTTGTTCTGTTCGTCCATCTTGTCCCAGTAACGGGTCCCGTAGACGGTGAGCGCCTCGTCCGGGACGCCGAGCGGGTCGTAGGGATCGACCTCCAGGTCCCAGTCGATCCTCCGGACGGCGTCCCACTGCTTGTCCTTGCCCTTCTGGTAGAGGGCCAGCAGCCGGTCGCGCCCGTCGTCGTACTCCCAGGAGAAGCGGGCCGCGCCGCTCGCCGTGACCTCCCAGAGCGCTTCGGTCGGTGCTGTCGTGTAGAGCTCGTGCGTCGACACTGACGCCTCCTCGTGGCTCGCCCGAAATTCGTTACGGGGTCCGGTCGTTGGCCGTGCGGTCGTTGGCGGTCGTTCGCAGACTCACACGCCGGTTACCGCCGGGTCAACAAGTTCTGCGCGAGGGATTGACGTCCTTGCTGACACGCAGTCTCATAAGCGTATGGCCCCCATCATGACCAAAATCACGGAGCGCGAGAAGGTCGCGGAGCGGCTGCTCGACGCCTCCGCCAAGCACTCCTTCGACCCCGACACCGAGCTGGACTGGGACGCCCCGTTCGAGGACGGCAAGTGGTTCTGGCCCCCGGAGCTGTGCTCGCTCTACGACACGCCGCTGTGGAAGCACATGTCGCAGGAGCAGCGGATCGAGCTGAGCCGGCACGAAGGCGCGAGCATCGCCTCGATGGGCATCTGGTTCGAGATCATCCTGATGCAGCTGCTCGCCCGGCACATCTACGCCCTCGACCCGACCAGCCAGCACGTCCGGTACGCGCTGACCGAGGTCGCCGACGAGTGCCGGCACTCGATGATGTTCGGCCGGCTGGTCAAGAAGTCCGGCACCCCGGTCTACCGGCCCAGCAAGCTCCATCTGCACCTCGGCCGGATCCTGAAGACGTACTCGACGACGCCCGGCGCCTTCACCGGGACGCTGCTCGTCGAGGAGATCCTCGACTGGATGCAGCGGCTGACCTTCCCGGACGAGCGTGTCCAGCCGCTGGTGCGCGGGGTGACCCGCATCCATGTGGTCGAGGAGGCCCGGCACGTGCGGTACGCCCGTGAGGAGCTGACCCGCCAGATGTCGACCGCCCCGCGCTGGGAGCGCGAGCTCACCCGGCTGACCTCCGGGGAGACCGCCAGGATCGTGGCGGGCTCGCTGGTCAGCCCGAAGGTGTACGCGGCGGTCGGGCTGAACCCGGCCTACGCGATGGCGCAGGTGAAGGCCAGCGGCCACCGCCGGGACGTCATGCTGCAGTCCTCGAAGCGGCTCGTCGAGTTCCTGGAGGAGATCGACGTGCTGCGCGGCCCCGGCCGCCGGCTGTGGCGCGCCTCGGGCCTGCTCGCCTGAACGACCCGTTACGACCTGGCGCGCGGCCGTTACCGGACCCGCGCCGGGCCCCACCGGTTAGGCTGCGCCCATGAACGGCAGCGCGGCGCCCGCATACCGCCGACTCAGCGTCGAGCAACGCCGTACGCAGTTGCTCGCGGCAGCGGTGGACCTCTTCGGGCACCACCGCCCCGAGGACGTGTCGGTCGACGATGTCGCGGCCGCCGCCGGGGTGTCACGGCCGCTGGTCTACCGGTACTTCCCTGGTGGCAAACAGCAGTTGTACGAGGCCGCGATGCACAATGCCGCCGATGAGCTGCGGAAATGCTTCGTCGAACCGTCGCAGGGCGCACCGACGCAGCGACTGGCGCACGCCCTGGACCGCTATCTGGCGTTCGTGGACGAGCACGACGCCGCCTACTCCGCGCTGCTGCGCGGCGGCAGCGTCGCCGAGACCAGCCGGACCGGCGCGATCGTCGACGGGGTGCGGCGCAGCGCGGCCGAGCAGGTGCTGCTGCACCTGGGGGCGCCGGATCCCGGCCCGCGGCTGGCGATGATGGTCCGCTCCTGGATCGCCTCCGTCGAGGCGGTGTCGCTGACCTGGCTGGACGAGGGCAAGCAGCCGCCGCTGCCGGAGCTGCGCGGCTGGCTCGTCGACCATCTCACCGGCCTGCTGGTGATCACCGCGACGACCGACCCGGAGACCGCCGGGATCGCCGCGGCGGCGCTGGCCCTGGAGACCCCCGACAGCCCGGCCGGCGAACTGGCCCGGCGGCTTGCCCCGATCGTGGAGGCCGTCGCGCATCTGCTCCCCGACGACGGCGGCCGTGGGATGCTGGGCGGGTGAGAAGCGAGAACACGGAGTTCGTCGGCGGCCCGCTGGACGGACGCCTGATGGGCGTCCTGGTCGGGGCGACCGGACAGCCGCCGAAGGTGTACACCGTGCCGGTGCCGGACGCCGACGGGGGCAAACCCGTGGTGCACGTGTACCACCGCGAGCCGAGCCCGGGCCCGCGCGCGGCGCGGCAGACCCGGTGGGTCTTCGTGTACGACCCCGAGGGGACCGTCCCGGACACCCGGCTGAAGTGGCCGTGGTCGAAGAGCGTACGGAACAAGGGGACGCGGCCGCCCGGGGATTGACGCACAGCGGCGGATGACGGCCGCGCGGGGGCGCGGTGACCACCGGATGTCGCACGGGTGTTGGTTCAGACCATTGACAGGATTGGTCCAGACCTGTTTGCTGCGCCTTGTCATGCGCACTGCGTCATGCGCACTCCTTGAAGCAGAAGGAGCATCCCCCCGTGCTCACATCCCCCTTCCGCGGCCGGTCGAGATCCGCCATCGCCGGCGCCGCCACCCTCGCCTGCGCCGCCACCCTGGGCGGCCTGGTCGCACTCGCCCCCTCCGCCACCGCCGGTGAGTTCCTGGCCAACGGCGGTTTCGAGACCGGATCCCTGTCCGGCTGGACCTGCGACGCGAGCGCCAAGGCCGTCACCGGCCAGGCCAAGAGCGGGAGTTACGCGCTCGCCGGCACCCCCGGCGCGAGCGACACCGCCCAGTGCAAGCAGACCGTCACCGTCGCTCCGAACACCGCCTACACCTTCTCCACCCAGGTCAAGGGCTCGTACGTGTACATCGGCGTCGACGGCGGCACCAGCACCTGGACGCCGGACACCGGCGGCGCGTACCAGCAGCTGAGCGTCAACTTCACGACCGGCGCGAGCCAGACCAGCGCCACGGTCTATCTGCACGGCTGGTACGGCCAGCCGGTCTACTACGCCGACGACGCCTCGCTCAGCGGTCCTGGCGGGCCGACCACCCCGCCCACGACACCGCCGACCACCCCGCCGACGACGCCCCCCACGACACCGCCGACGACTCCTCCCACCACGCCGCCCACCACCCCGCCGCCCTCCGGCGGACTGCCCACCCACGCGCTGGTCGGCTATCTGCACGCGAGCTTCGCCAACGGCGCGGGCTACACGCGCATGGCCGACGTTCCCAGCACCTGGAACGTCATCGACCTCGCCTTCGGTGAGCCGACCTCCGTCACCTCCGGGGACATCCGCTTCAACCGCTGCCCCGTGACCGAGTGCGCCGGCGTCGAGTCCGACGCCGAGTTCAAGGCCGCCATCCAGGCCAAGCAGGCCCAGGGCAAGAAGGTCGTCATCTCCATCGGCGGCCAGAACGGCCAGGTGCAGCTGACCACCGCCGCGGCCCGCGACACCTTCGTCTCCTCGGTGAGCGCGATCATCGACAAGTGGGGGCTCAACGGCCTCGACATCGACTTCGAGGGCCACTCGCTCTCCCTCAACACCGGCGACACCGACTTCAAGAACCCGACGACGCCGGTCGTGGTGAACCTGATCTCCGCGCTGAAGACCCTCAAGGCCAAGTACGGCAGCAGCTTCGTCCTGACGATGGCGCCGGAGACCTTCTTCGTCCAGCTCGGCTACCAGTACTACGGCTCGGGCCCTTGGGGCGGCCAGGACCCGCGCGCGGGTGCCTATCTGCCGGTGATCTACGCGATGCGCGGTGATCTGACCCTGCTGCACGTCCAGGACTACAACTCGGGTTCGATCATGGGCCTGGACAACCAGTACCACTCCATGGGCGGCGCGGACTTCCACATCGCCATGACCGACATGCTGCTCACCGGCTTCCCCGTCGCGGGCAACACCGCCAACATGTTCCCGCCGCTGGCGCCCTCCCAGATCGCCATCGGCCTGCCCGCGAGCACCAACGCCGGCAACGGCTACACCGCACCCGCCGAGGTGAACAAGGCGCTGGACTGCCTGACCAAGAAGACGAACTGCGGCAGCTACACCACCCACGGCACCTGGCCCGCGCTGCGCGGCCTGATGACCTGGTCGGTGAACTGGGACAAATACAGCAACTGGGAGTTCTCCAACAATTTCCGGTCGTACTTCGGAAGCTGAGATCAATCCGTAGCAACCAGAAGTAACCCCGCACCGCCCCCGGCCGGACTGGATTCCGGCCGGGGGCGGTCGTAGTCTCCCTCGACAGGTCCAGGCCGGAGGGGGCACGTACGCCATGTCGGAGCAGCCCGCCGGGATGTCGCGCCGGGCTCTGCTGACGGTGTCCTTCGGCGGTGCCGCGATGGCGAGCGCGGCCGGGATCGCCTGGCTGCGCAACGCCCCCGGCGGACACCGCAGCGATGTCGGCGCCGCCGGGCCCTCCCCCTCCGGCAGCCGGTCCTCGCAGCCCCATCCCAGGGGATCCCGCCCGCCCGGCAGCGCGCCGCCCCCGTTGTGGACGTACGACGGCCCCGAGCTGGTGGACGTCGCGCCGGTGGCGGTGAGCGGCACCCTCCTCGTCCTCAAGGGCTACGACGGTCTGATCGGCCTCGACACCCGCACCGGGAAACCGCTGTGGACCGCCGGCGGCTTCGAACCCGACGGCTCGCCGGTGCCGACCGGTGACGGTCTGCTGGCGGACGTGGCCTACACCGTCGGCGCCGCGGCCCCGCGCGCGGTCGACCCGGCTGCCAAGGGCCGGGTCCGCTGGACCCTGGAGCCCGCGGCCGGTCTGCGGTTCGCCCAGGACGCGCTGCTGGCCTCCGACGGCGGCGCGCTGTATCTGACGGCGTCCCAGGGCAGCCCGCTCGACGACGACTACGCGGCGCTACTGCTCGCCTACGACCTCAAGGACCGCCGCGAACTGTGGCGGACGACCGCCGGACACATCCCCTCCGAGGCACCGGCTGCGGTGCTGCCGGGCGACCGGCTGCTGTACTGCGACGGCGACGCCCTGACCTCCCTCGACCGGCGGACCGGCGAACGGCAGTGGACGCGTGCCCTGCAGGGAACCGGCAACGGCCGCCCGGCGGTCGCCGGTCCGCGCGCCTACGTGGCGGGCGGCGGGATCACCGCGGTCGCGCTGGACGACGGCACCGTCGCCTGGCACCACACTCCTCGCGACCGGACCTACAGCGATCCGGTGATCGCCGACGGCGTCCTGTACGCCACCGGATCCGCCGCCGGCGTCCTCGCCCTCGACGCCCGCACCGGCGGCACGCTGTGGGAGAGCGGCCCCGCGATACCGCTGGGCACGCAGTGCGCGCCGGTGGTGCACGGCGGGGTGCTGCACGCACCCACCGCAGGCGGCCGGCCGTGCGTCGCGGCGTTCCACCTCCGCACCCGTAAGGCGGTATGGAGCTATCGGGTTCCGGGAGCGGGGACCGGCGCCGCCGCGGGCATACGCCTCGCCGCCCGGGGTAGCGTCCTGTTCGTCCAGAACGGAAACACGGTGACGGCCCTGCCGTTGGGCTGAGCAGGTGAGGGGAAGGCACCACGGGGGTGACCGGATTGAGCGGAATCGCCTATTCCCACTGTCGAAGATACGACAATCCGTGACAGGATCTTGGCGCAGCAGGTGATCACCTCTGTGCAACCGAAGGTGAGGGGATGTCAGTGGCCCGACGGAACCGTGGGTGGATCCAAAGAGCGGTGATATGCGGTGCGCTCCTCGCGGCCGCCGCCCTCTCGCTCCCCGCCCAGCAGGCGGCCGCCGCGCCCCATGACCCCCCGTCACAGCCGCTGCCCCAGCTGCTGACCCAGCTCCAGACGCTGTATCTGCAGACCGAGCAGGCGACCGAGGCCTTCAACAAGGCGAAGGAAGCCGCCGCCAAGCAGCGGGCCACGGCCGTTCTGCTGGACAAGCAGCTGGCCGACCAGCGGGTCGCGGTCGCCGAGGCCCGCGACCAGATCGGGATGCTCGCCCGCCGGCAGTACCAGGACGGCGGGGTCTCGCCGTACCTCAACCTCCTGGTCGGCGACGACCCGCAGCAGCTCTTCTCGCAGAAGCACCTACTGCAGCGGGCCGCCGGGAGCGAGGCCGACATCCTGGAGCAGCTGAAGACCGGTGAGGCGCGGATCGCGGTGCTGAACGCGGGCGCCCAGACGGCGCTCGGCCAGGCGCAGCTGCTGCAGACCCAGCAGGGCGCCGCGAAGGTCCAGGTCGAGGAGCACCTCAAGCGCGTCGAGACCATCATCGCGGGTCTGACAGGTGTTCAGCTCGACGAGCTCCAGAAGCTCGAGGAGCAGGGCATCAATCAGGCCCAGAGCGACTTCCTGGACTCCAAGGCCCTCGGCGCGGGCAGCCGGACGCCGTCCGAGGCGGGCAACCGCGCGGTCGACTACGCGTTCCTGCAGCTCAGCAAGCCGTATGTCTGGGGCGCCGAAGGACCGGACGCGTACGACTGCTCCGGCCTCACCTCGCAGGCCTGGCTGCACGCCGGGAAGGCGATCCCGCGCACCAGCCAGGAGCAGTGGGCGCAGCTGCCCAAGGTTCCGTTGAGCCTGCTGCGCCCCGGCGACCTCGTCGTCTACTTCCCGGGCGCCACGCATGTCGCCATCTACATCGGCGACGGTCTCGTCATCCAGGCGCCGCGGCCCGGCTCCGTCGTGAAGGTCTCGCCCATCGCCGCCAACCCGATCCTGGGAGCGGTCCGGCCCGACTCGGCACAGGGCCCGATGAAGAACTACGTCCCGCCGGCCGTCCCCAAGGCGGACGCCAGGACGCCGATCGACGGTGGCTCCGACCAGGGCAACAACGTCGGCTAGGGGTGTTTCGAGAGTCCCGCCTGGCCCTCCGGGCGAACGGCGCTACTTTCGAAACACGCCCTGGCGGTACCGGGAAACTCCGGGGCCGGGCGGGCTCGTGTCGCGAGCCCGCCCGGCCCCGCCGTGTTACGCGCCCTGTGCGGGCTGCGCGGTCCGACCGGCCTGGACCTCGCCGAGGTAGGCCGCGGCCAGCTCCGGGTCGAAGAGCCACTGCCCGTAGTCGGCCGGGTCGTTGAACCCGTTGGCGAAGCGGTCCGCGACGGGCTGCAGCTCGCCCGCGGCGCCGATCACCTGGAGAACGTGCTCGGGCGGCGGCGCGAGCATCGCGTTCGTCCACTGGGTGACGGGCTCGGCGATCCGCCAGTACCGGTCGAAGGCAGACTGCATCCACGCGCCGTCGAAGGGCTGGTCGCCGCGCTCGGTGATGCTCTCCAGGTAGGACGCGGCACACTTGGCAGCGCTGTTGGAGCCCTGTCCGGTGATGGGGTCGTTCGCGACGACGACATCGGCGACGCCGAGGACGAGACCGCCCGACGGCAGTTCGGCGACGCCCTGCCGGACCGTGGGCGCGTACCGGCCGGCGAGGGTGCCGTTCGCATCGGTGAGTTCCACCGAGCGGGTCCGGTCGTACTCCCACGGGGTGAACTGCCGCATCAGGTCGAGGGTGAGGCGCAGTTGCTCCTCGGGGTCCTTGACGCCCTGGAAGACGTCCAGCGGACCGCCGGGGATGCCCTCCCAGAAGAGGATGTCGGCGGGGCCCGAGGTGGTGAGGGTCGGGATCACGATCAGCTCGCCGATGCCCGGCACCAGATTGACGTTGACCGCGAGCCGGCCGTCGCTCCCGGGGCGCGGTGCGAGGCCGTGCACGTACGACACGGCCAGGGAGCGCTGCGGGGCCTCGTAGGGCGAACGGGACGCGTCGCGGCGGAACATGGAGACCAGCTCGCCCTTGCCCGCGGCGACCAGCACCAGGTCGTAGGCGCGCGAGAAGTAGTCGAGGTCGGAGACCGCGACGCCGTGGATGACGAGCTTGCCGCCGCGCTCGGCGAAGGTCTCCATCCAGCCGGCCATCTTCACCCGCTGGTCGACGGACTGCGCGTAGCCGTCCAGCCGGCCCACCCAGTCGATGGGGCGCGACGCGTCCGGGGCCGCGACCGAGACACCGAGACCCTCGATGCGCGGGGTCTGCTCCTCCCAGAAGTTGATGCCGAGATCGCGCTCGTGCTGCAGCGCGGTGTCGAACATGCACTGCGTGGACATCACCCGGCCGTCGCGTATCTCGTCGGCCGTGCGGTTGGACATGAGGGTGACTTCATAGCCACGGCCCTGCAGACCCAGGGCCAGTTGGAGCCCGGCCTGACCGGCTCCGACGATGAGTATCTTGCGCATGATGAAGGTCCGGCTTTCGTGAAAAATTCGGGAACGGATCGCTCAGAGCGGCTGTTCGGCCAGTGCGTGCGCCACCAGGGCCATGAGTGCCTCCACTACCGAATACCGCTTCCGGGCGTCGCAGATCAACACCGGTATGTGCGGCGGTACGGCGAGCGCCTCGCGGACGTCCTGCTCGGTGTACTCCGGAGTGCCCTCGAACTGGTTGACCGCCACCGTGTACGGCAGTCCGCAGCCCTCGAAGTAGTCGAGCGCCGGGAAGCACTCGGCCAGCCGCCGGGTGTCCGCCAGCACGATCGCGCCGATCGCGCCGCGCACCAGGTCGTCCCACATGAACCAGAAGCGCTGCTGACCGGGCGTGCCGAAGACGTACAGCACGAGGTCCTGGTCCAGGGTGATCCGGCCGAAGTCCATCGCGACGGTGGTCGTCGTCTTGTCCGGGGTCGAGCCGAGGTCGTCCACGGACTCGCTGGCCCGCGTCATCACCGCCTCGGTGGTGAGCGGCGTGATCTCGGAGATCGAGCCGACGAACGTCGTCTTGCCCACGCCGAAGCCGCCCGCGACCACGATCTTGGTGGAGACCGGCGCGCGCCCGCGCTCCGTCTGCCACTCCTGCGTGCCGCCGGTCTCCTCAAAGCCTGCGAAGTCCACCGAGCACCCTTTCCAACAGCGCGCGATCCGGGCTGCCGGGGCCGTGCCCGGTGCCGTAGACGCGGATCCTCCCCTGATCAGCCAGGTCGCTGAGCAGTACGCGGACGACGCCGAGCGGCATCCGCAGCAGTGCCGAGATCTCGGCCACCGACCGCATTCTGCGGCACAACTCCACGATCGCGCGCATCTCCGGCATCACCCGCTCGGCCCAGCGGCCGGCGGTCAGCACGAAATTCGGCTCCTGGCCGTCGATGCTCGCCACGAAGGTCTCGACGAACAGCACATGGCCGAAGCGAGTGCGTCCACCGGTCAGGGCGTACGGGCGGACCCGGGCCGTGCGGCGGTCGAGGCCGCGCTGGGGCAAGGACATGGACATCAGCGACCGCCCCCGCTCTCGGCGCCGGCGGCTTCCTGGGACCGGCGCAACTCGTTGCGGAGCTGGGGCGTCAGCACGTGGCCGGCCCGGCCGACGAACAGGGCCATGTGGTACCCCACGACGCTCATGTCGCAGTCGGCGGAGGCGTGGACGCCGAGCAGCGACCCGTCGCTGATCGACATCACGAAGAGACTGCCCTCGTCCATGGCGACCGCGGTCTGCCGGACCCGGCCGCCGTCCATCAGGCGCGCCGCGCCGTCGGTCAGCGAGGCAAGGCCGGAGACGACCGTGGCCAGGTCCGCACGGGCGTCCGCGGGGCCGGCCGGCGGCTGCTGCCCGCCGGGTTCCGCCGCGGCCGCCGGATCCGGGTCGGAGTTGATCAGCAGCAGTCCGTCGGAGGAGACCACGGCGACCGAGTGGACACCCGGCACCTCCTCGACGAAGTTGCTCAGCAACCACCGCAGATTCCGGGCTTCATGGCTCAGGTCCTTCGTGTCCGTACTCGCCGCGTTCAACGGCTCGCCTCCTCGATGGTTCCAGCTGCGCCTGTGCCCCCCGTTGGGCCTGCCTTCTCCGGGTCCGCCGCCCGGGTCTCCTCTTCCGCGTCCCGTCGTCCGTCCCGAAGTCCTTGCTGCAATCCGCCGAACTTACGCCGTAGCGCCTCCGCGTCCACCGGCCCGGTCCGTTCCGGGCGCCGCGCGGCCGGCTCACCGGTCAGCCCGCTGCTGCGCGGCACGCGCTGCGGCAGGCCCTTGCCGGTGATGGATCCGTCGGGTCCGGCGGGTTCCGCCTGCGCGTCGTCGGGCGCGTGCCGCGGCCGTACGACGCCGCCCGTGGGCCGGTCGCCGGCCGGGTCCCGCTCGGGTCCCGAGTGCTCCACGGAAGCGTCACCCGCGGCCCCGGCCCCGGCCGCGTCCGGAACCGCCTCCGGCTCGGCGGGTACCCGTTCCGGTGCCCGCTCCGGAGTCTCCGACACGGCAACCGGCATCGGCTCGCCCGCGATCGCGGCCTCCACCGGGTTGGCCGGAGCCTCGTCGGGCCGGGCCGCGGGCAGCAGCCGGCGCGGCAGGATGACGACGGCCGCGATGCCGCCCTGCTTCTGCTCGCGCAGCTGGACGCGGATCCCGTGGCGGGCGGCGAGCCGGGCCACGACGTACAGCCCCATACCGGTCGCGTTGCCGGGCGCGGTCGGCTCGGGGTCGGTGAGCAGCGCGTTCAGCTCGGCGAGCCGCTCCGGCGGAGCGCCGATGCCCTGGTCCTCGACGGAGATCATGGCCTCGCCGTTCTCCAGCATCCAGCCGGAGAGCTGTACTTCGGCCTGGGGCGGCGAGAACGCGGTCGCGTTGTCCAGCAGTTCGGCCACCAGGTGACTGGTGTCGTCGGCGGCGTGGCCGGCCAGCTGCCCGGCGGGCAGCACCTGGATCCGCACCCGCTCGTAGCGCTCTATCTCCGAGATCGCCGCACGGGCCACGTCGACCAGCGGCACGGGCTTGACGGTGGCGCCGCCGTGGCTGTGCTCGGTGCCGGCGAGGACCAGCAGGTTCTCGCTGTTGCGGCGCATCCGGGTGGCGAGGTGGTCCAGCCGGAAGAGCGTCTCCAGCCGGTCCGGGTCCTGCTCGCGCTCCTCCAGACCCTCGATCAGGGCGAGCTGGCGCTCCACCAGGCCCAGGGTGCGCAGCGACAGGCTGACGTACGTGGTGTGCCCGCCGGTCCGGTCGGTGCCGGTCCTGGCGCTCACGGTGCTCGCGGCGCTTGCGTCGTCCCGCTGACGCAGCAGGCTGTCGCGTTCCGCGGTGAGCGCGTCGCGGATGCCGAGCAGCCGGGTCTGTTCCGCGCCGAGTTCGAGGCCGCGGGCCTGTACGGCGCGCAGCTCGGTGACGAGCACGTTGATACGGCGGGCGACCGTCGCGAACTCGTCGTTGCCGATGACGCGTGCCTCTTCGGACCCGCCCTTGGCGAAGCGGTGCAGCGCGGCGAGCGGCCGGGTGAGGGAGCGGGCGGTGGAGACGAGGACGCCGACGGCGACCAGCAGGCACAGCGCGGCGAGGGCGACCCGCAGTTCGAGGGCGGTCACCGCGTCGTCCCGCCGTTCGCCGGCCGCGTCGGCCTCGGCGGTGGCGAGCGAGGACTCGACGCTGCGCATGAGGTCGATCCTGGCGGTGAGCGCGGCCTTCACCTCGGCCGTGCCGAGCGCCCGGTCGGAACCGGTCAGCTGCGGCTGGTCGGTGAGGAGCCGGAGGTCGCTCTCGGCCTCGGTGACATCCGCGCCGGTGACGGTCTGGCTGTACTGGTCGCGGAGGTCCTGGGGCGCGGTGGCGCGGAAGTCGGCGAGCGCGGCCCGCTCCTGTACCGCGGCGGTCTGCGCGTCGGTGGCCAGCGGCCGCTGGGAGCCGGAGCCGGTGAGCGCGCTCACCAGCAGCCCGCGCTCGGTGGCGGCCAGCGCGGCGGCGCGGCTGAGCGGTGCGGTCACCGGACCCGTCACCCGGCCCAGGGCGTCCAGCAGCGGGGCGTACGCGGCTACGACGGCCTGCGGCGTACCGGTGCCGGTCAGCGCCTCCTGCCGGATCTGCGGGAGGGTCGCCAGCACTTCGCGCGGTTCCGCGCCGGTGTCCTCGTCGGCCGAGAGGCTCTGCGCCTGCCGGTCCACCCGGTTGCGCTGCGATTCGGAGAGTCCGGGGGCGCCGGTGCCGGGCGCGGTGGAGCGGCCGCCGGCGACGAAGGCGGCCATGTCGTCGCGTTCGTCGGCCAGGGAGTGCGACAGCGAGATCGCCCGGACGGCCAACTCGGCCCCCGTCACCTCGTCCTGCGCGTCGGACACGTCGCGCACGGCGACCGCCACACCGGGCGCGGCCGCGGCCGGCACGATGACAGCACAGATCAACAGGGCGGCCAGCAAGCGGCTGCGCACCCGTCCTTTGCCCGCCGCCGGGGGGACCCCGTCGCGCGGTTCACGTCGTCTTCGCACCGGAGCTCGCAATCCCGTCTCGCCTGGTCAATGGGCCCGACCTTCTCAGCCCGTTGTAGACGGGGCCGCGCGTCCCCCTCCCCCGACACCCGAACGAGTGAATCGCACCCATGAGTTGACGGACAAGTCCGGCGCGGAACGTCTCGATCCGTGATCGCCGAACGGGTTTGGCGTCGCGCCCGAGCCCTGGCAGGATGCCCGCCCGCATCCCATCCGCCCATGTCAGGCGCCATGGGATCCGCACCGGGCGCGATACGGGGCCCGTCAGGTACGGACCAAGAGGTTCGAACGGCGCTCCGGCAGAATTGAGCCATGCGCATCGAGAGCAGCACCGAGCCCGGCACCCCCGACCACCCCAACGAGGACTTCCTTTCGCTGGCCCTGCCCGCTTCCGGGCACGGTGGCGTGCTGGTTCTGCTGGATGGCGTGACGCCGCGGCCCGGCAACGGGGACTGCATCCACTCGGTGCCCTGGTTCGTGGCGCGGCTCGGCGGGGCCCTGCTCGAACTGTCCGTTTCGCGACCGGAGATGACTCTCTCCGACTGTTTGGCGTCCGCAATTGCCCGTACGGCGGACGCGCACCGCGACACCTGTGATCTTTATCACCAGCTCACACCGCAGGCCACGGTGGTCACAGTCCGGTGGAACCAGGACACTGTGGAGCATCTCGTGCTCTCCGATTCGGTGCTGCTCCTGGAGGCCGCCGACGGCAAGATCACACCGGTGCTGGACGACCGCATCGACCGGCTGGTGGCCGAGGGCCGCGCCGTCCCCGCGCTGCGCAACGCCGAGGGCGGCTTCTTCACCGCCGCCGCCGATCCGGCGGTGGTCTCCCGCGCGGTCACCGGCACCACCCCGCGCGGCGACGTCCGCGCGTTCGCGGCGCTGAGCGACGGGGCGACCCGGCTGGTCGAGGTCTTCCGTACGGACGACTGGGCCGGCACCTTCGCGCTGCTGCGCGAGGAGGGACCGCAGACGCTGATCCGGCGGGTGCGCGCCGTGGAGGCCGCCGACCCCGAGGGCCGCGCCGTCCCGCGCGGCAAGCCGTTCGACGACGCGACGGCCGCCCTCGTTGAGCTCTGACCCGGCGGGTCGCTTTCATCCGTCCGGAGGGGGCCTCCAGGGCGTGCCCTAGTCCTCCGAGCCCTGCAGTTCGTTCAGCCGCTGCAGCAGCCGGGCCAGTTCGCTGACCTCGCCGCGGTCCCAGGCCGCCAGCCGCCGGAGGTAGCGGGAGCGCCGGGCGGCGCGCACGCGGGAGAAGCGCTCGCGGCCCTCGGCCGTCATCCGCATCAGGAAGGCGCGGCCGTCGGCGGGATCCGGCTCGCGGGTGATCAGCCCCAGCACCTCCAGCGCGCGCAGCTGCCGGCTCATGGTGGCCTTGCCGACGCCGAAGTACGCGGCGAGGTCGGTGGCGCGCTCGGGCTCGCACTCCTGGAGCCGGACCAGGAGCCCGTAGGCGGCGGGTTCCAGTTCCGGGTGCAGCTCACGCGCCATCTCGCCGGAGGACGCGCGAGCCCGCCGGTAGAACACCGTCAGCTCGCGTTCCAGGGCTTCCATCTGCTCGTCCACAGCGCTCCCGCTTTCAGGGGGCTGAAAGTTTCTTTCAGCGATCGTCGTTCCCGCAGCTGCTCAAGTATTTCGTAGGTGTAGACCAACGGCGGTTCCCGGGGACCCTTCCACGCGCGTAGTTTCCGCCCCTACCTTCGTCTTGTCATGGCCACCCCAAGGCCATGGTGCGCGTCAGGCCCCGTCCCCCATGGAGGAACATATGTCCTTCGGAGCCCAATCCGCCGTGCGCAGATCAGGATTCTTCCGCACCCGGACGGCCTTCGCCGCCGGACTGCTCTTCGCTGTGCTCGCCCTCTTGTTCTCCCTGCCGAATTCCGCCGGCGCGGTCGGCAGCGGCCCGATGACCCACCCCGAACTCGACTGGATGGGCTCGACCATCCGCGCCCACGAGGGCGGCAGCACCACCGGAGGCGTGGCCACCCCACTGGTCACCCAGACTCCGGGCATGGACGTCAGCGGCTACCAGGGCAACGTCAACTGGTCCGCGGCCTGGTCCAACGGCGGACGGTTCGCCTACATCAAGGCCACCGAGGGCACCTCGTACACCAATCCCTACTTCGCCCAGCAGTACAACGGCTCGTACAACGTCGGGATGATCCGCGGCTCGTACCACTTCGCGCTGCCGGACAACTCCGGCGGCGCCGCCCAGGCCGACTACTTCGTCAACCACGGCGGCGGCTGGTCCGGTGACGGCAAGACCCTGCCGGGCGCGCTCGACATCGAGTACAACCCGTACGGCGCCACCTGCTACGGCCTGAGCGCGAGCAGCATGGTCAGCTGGATCGCCTCGTTCAGCAACGAGTACCGCGCCCGTACCGGCCGGTACCCGACGATCTACACCTCCACCAACTGGTGGACCCAGTGCACCGGCAACAGCAGTGCCTTCGCCGCCAACAACCCGCTGTGGATCGCGCGCTACTCCACCAGCGCCGGCACCCTGCCGGCCGGCTGGGGCTTCCACACCATCTGGCAGTACGCCGACTCCGGCGTCTTCCCCGGTGACCAGGACCGCTTCAACGGGGCCTACGACCGGCTGCAGGCCTTCGCCAACGGATAGCCGCCCGGCCCGCTGAACCGCACAGAACACGGAAACAGAACACGGAACAGGGCGCCGCCCCTCCGCACGGGGGGAGGGGAGCGCCCTGTTCTGTGTGCACCGCTCCGTTGCCGCCACGGCAGCGGTCCGACGGTCAGGCGGCGACCGGGATCCGGTCCTCCGTCACCGACTGCTCGAGCGCCAGCTTCAGCACCTGCCGGACGTCGGAGACCGGGTGCACCTCGAGCTTCTCCAGGATCTCCGCGGGCACGTCGTCCAGGTCGGGCTCGTTGCGCTTCGGGATGATCACCGTGGTGATTCCGGCCCGGTGCGCGGCCAGCAGCTTCTGCTTGACGCCGCCGATCGGCAGCACCCGCCCGGTCAGCGACACCTCACCGGTCATCGCCACATCGGTGCGGACCCGCTGCCCCGACAGCAGCGAGGCGAGCGCCGTCGTCATCGTGACGCCCGCGCTCGGGCCGTCCTTCGGGATGCCGCCGGCGGGCACGTGGATGTGCACACCGCGCTCCTTCAGGTCGCCGACCGGCAGCTCCAGTTCCGCGCCGTGCGAGCGCAGGAAGGAGAGCGCGATCTGTGCCGACTCCTTCATGACGTCGCCGAGCTGGCCGGTGAGGGTCAGCCCCGATCCGCCCGTCTCCGGGTCGGCCAGCGACGCCTCGATGAACAGCACGTCGCCGCCCGCCCCGGTCACGGCCAGGCCGGTCGCCACCCCGGGGACGGCCGTCCGCCGCTCGTCCGGCTCCTGCGCCGACTCGGGGGTGTGGTGCGGCCGCCCGATCAGCGCCCGCAGATCCGCGTCGGTGACGGTGAACGGCAGCTTCTGCTCGCCCAGTTCGTGCCGGGCCGCGATCTTCCGCAGGATGCGGGCGATCGACCGCTCCAGGGTGCGCACACCCGCCTCGCGGGTGTACTCCCCGGCGAGCTTGCGCAGCGCCGAATCGTCGAGCGACACCTCGTCGGTGACCAGTCCGGCCCGCTCCAGCTGGCGCGGGAGCAGGTGGTCACGGGCGATGGTGACCTTCTCGTCCTCGGTGTAGCCGTCCAGCCTGACCAGTTCCATCCGGTCGAGCAGCGGCTCGGGGATCGAGTCCAGGACGTTGGCGGTGGCCAGGAAGACCACATCGCTCAGGTCCAGTTCGACCTCCAGGTAGTGGTCCCGGAAGGTGTGGTTCTGTGCCGGGTCCAGCACCTCCAGCAGTGCCGCCGCCGGGTCGCCCCGGTAGTCGGAGCCGACCTTGTCGATCTCGTCGAGCAGCACCACCGGGTTCATCGACCCGGCCTCCTTGATGGCCCGGACGATGCGGCCGGGCAGCGCGCCGACGTAGGTGCGCCGGTGGCCGCGGATCTCCGCCTCGTCCCGGACGCCGCCGAGCGAGACCCGGACGAACTTCCGTCCCATCGCCTTCGCGACGGATTCGCCGAGCGAGGTCTTGCCGACCCCGGGAGGGCCGACGAGCGCCAGCACGGCGCCTCCGCGACGGCCGCCCACGACGCCCAGACCGCGGTCCGAGCGGCGCTTGCGCACCGCCAGGTACTCGGTGATGCGCTCCTTGACGTCGTCGAGGCCCGCGTGGTCCGCGTCGAGCACCGAGCGCGCGCCCGGGATGTCGTACACGTCGTCGGTGGTGGTGTTCCACGGCAGTTCGAGCACCGTGTCCAGCCAGGTGCGGATCCAGCTGCCCTCGGGCGAGGCGTCGGAGGAGCGCTCCAGCTTCTCGACCTCCTTGAGCGCGGCCTCGCGGACCTTCTCCGGCAGATCGGCGGCCTCGACGCGGGCCCGGTAGTCACCGGCCTCGTCCTCCGGCTCACCGTTCAGCTCGGACAGCTCCTTGCGGACGGCGTCCAGCTGCTGGCGGAGCAGGAACTCGCGCTGCGCCTTCTCCATCCCCTCCTGCACGTCCTTGCGGATGGTGTCCGCGACGTCCTGCTCCGCGAGGTGGTCGCGCAGCGTGGCGATGGCGATCCGCAGCCGCTCCACCGGGTCGCCGGTCTCCAGCAGCTGCAACCGCTGCTCGGTCGTCAGGAACGAGGAGTAGCCGGAGTTGTCCGCGAGCTGCGAGACGTCCTCGATCTGCTGCACCCGGTCCACGACCTGCCAGGCGCCGCGCTTCCGCAGCCAGCTGGTGGCCAGTGCCTTGTACTCCTTGACGAGCTCGGCGACCGCGCCGGGCGCCTCGGTGACCGCCGGCTCCTCGACCTTGGTCGCCTCCACCCACAGCGCGGCGCCGGGTCCGGTGGTGCCGGCCCCGATCCGCACCCTGGTCACCCCGCGGATGACCGCGCCCGGGTCCCCGTCGGGCAGCCGGCCGACCTGCTCGATCCAGCCGAGCGTGCCGACCGCGGCGTACGTGCCGTCGATCCGTGGAACAAGCAGCACCTGCGGCTTGCTCTTACTTCCTGAGACGTGCGCGGCCTGCGCGGCTTCCACGGCCGCGCGCACCTCGGTGTCGGTCAGGTCCAGCGGCACCACCATGCCGGGCAGCACCACAGCGTCATCCAGTGGCAGCACGGGCAGGGTGAGCGGTCCGGACGATGCGGTTACAGCAGCCATGATCTCTCCCTAAGCAAGCAAGTTGAGCTATGTGGACTCAATGCATCTGATGCCCCCGGTGTTCCCCAACGGATGTTCGCTCTGAGCGATCACGTTCGTGACGCCCGGAAAGGACGCCGGGTGCCCCTTTTGGGCCACGTAGCCGAGCGCGCCGACCGCCCCGTACGCTGCATGCCAACCGGGACGACCTTGTGGGGCGGCAATGGACAGCACACAGACGACACCAGGCGCACAGCGCCGGGTGCTGGTGGTGGAGGACGATCCGACGATCGCCGACGCCATCGCGGCAAGGCTGCGCGCCGAAGGGTTCCAGGTACGCACAGCGGGCGACGGACCCACCGCGGTGGAGACCGCGATCGCCTGGCAGCCCGATCTGCTGGTGCTCGACGTCATGCTGCCCGGCTACGACGGCCTGGAGGTCTGCCGCCGGGTCCAGGCGCAGCGGCCGGTGCCGGTGCTGATGCTGACCGCACGTGACGACGAGACCGACATGCTCGTCGGCCTCGGGGTCGGCGCGGACGACTACATGACCAAGCCGTTCTCCATGCGCGAGCTGGCCGCCCGGGTGCACGTACTGCTGCGCCGCGTGGAGCGCGCGACGATAGCCGCGCACAGCCCGCGCGGCGGCAGTCTGCAACTGGGCGACCTGGAGATCGACAACTCCCAGAGACGGGTCCGGGTGCGCGGCACGGATGTGCACCTGACCCCGACCGAATTCGACCTGCTGGTGTGCCTGGCACAGCAGCCGCGCGCCGTCCTCTCCCGTGAGCAGCTGCTCGCCGAGGTCTGGGACTGGGCCGACGCGTCCGGCACCCGCACCGTCGACAGCCACGTGAAGGCGCTGCGCCGCAAGATCGGCGCCGAGCGGATCCGTACGGTGCACGGCGTCGGCTACGCGCTGGAGACCCCGGCCCCATGAGGCTGTGGGCGCGCCTGTGGGCGGCGCTGAGGCCCTACGACCCGCTGCGGTCCATCAAGGCGGCCCTGCAACTGCTGGTCGTCGTCTCGGTGCTGATCACGACGCTGCTGGTGATCGTCGCGATCCACTCGGCCACCGAGCTCCGGGTGATCACGATCTTCTCGATCATCGCCTGTCTGCTGATCACCCAGTTCGTGGCGCACGGCCTGACGGCGCCGCTGCGGGAGATGACCGCGGTCGCGCGGGCCATGGCGCAGGGCGACTACAGCCGACGGGTGGCGCAGGTGCGCCGCGACGAGGTCGGTGAGCTGGCGGAGACGTTCAACCGCATGGCGGCCGATCTGGAGGCCGTCGACCAGCACCGCAAGGAACTGGTGGCGAATGTCTCACATGAGCTCAGGACGCCCATCGCGGCGCTGCGCGCGGTCCTGGAGAATGTCGTCGACGGGGTGTCCGAGGCCGATCCCGAGACGATGCGGACCGCGCTGCAGCAGACCGAGCGGCTGGGCAAGCTGGTCAGCCAGCTGCTGGACCTGTCCCGGCTGGACAGCGGCGCGGTGCACCTGGACGCCAAGCCCTTCGAGGTCTGGCCCTATCTGTCGGCCGTCCTGAAGACGGCCAGCCTGGGCATGGAGGGCGCCGCCCGCGCCGGCCGGCGCAGCCGCCCCCGCGCCGACGTCCATCTGCACCTGGACGTCTCACCGCCGGAGCTGACCGCGTACGCCGACGCCGAGCGGCTGCACCAGGTGGTGGCCAACCTCGTCGACAACGCCGTCAAGCACAGCCCGCCCGGCGGCCGGGTCACCGTCCGCGCCCGGCGCGGGGCCGTGCCCGGGAGCCTGGACCTGGATGTGCGGGACGAGGGTCCGGGCATCCCGGAGTCCGAGCGCAACCGGGTCTTCGACCGCTTCAACCGGGGCGCCCACCCCGGCGGCGACGGCGGTACGGGACTGGGGCTGGCCATCGCCCGCTGGGCGGTCGATCTGCACGGCGGGGACATCGAGGTGGCCGAATCCCCCCGTGGCTGCCGGATCCGCGTCACGCTTCCGGGTTCGGTTCCCGCGCAACGTTGACATAGGCTGGCAATACGGGTGCGGCGGACAGCGGGCCGTACTCGTACGGGGGGACGCCGTCACAACCCCTTAAGAGGGACCAATTTCCCGCCATGCACAGCGCCGAAACCCCTCTTCCGGTGTGACTTACGCGACGACTGACCCCCGGGCCTGCGCCGAACGGCCCGGTAGGCGTAGCCTTTATTCCCGCTGTCCACCATCTTGTGAAGCGGAAGAGGGCGGTTGCCGCCGTGTCGCCACAGTCCCCCAATAGCTCGAGCACATCGATCGAGACCAACGGTCAGGGCAAGAGCCCTGCCGCGGGCTTCGGCCCCAACGAGTGGCTCGTCGATGAGATCTACCAGCAGTACCTCCAGGACCCGAACTCGGTAGACCGAGCCTGGTGGGACTTCTTTGCCGATTACAAGCCAGGGACGGACACGGGTTCGTCCGTGGCCGCCCCGGCCGCGCCGGCCCCGGCCGCCCCGGTCACGGCTGCTGTCCCTGCCCCACAGGCCGCGCCGGCCGCTGCGAAGGCCGCCGCTCCGGCGCCGGCCGCCGCGGCAGCCACGCCCGCGGCCACCACCCCGGCCCCCGCCAAGCCGGCCGCCGCTCCCGCGAAGGCTGCGGCAGCCCCGGCCAAGGCCGCGGAGCCGGCAGCGGCTGCCGAGGGACCGGAGTACGTCACGCTGCGCGGCCCGTCGGCCGCCGTCGCGAAGAACATGAACGCCAGCCTCGAACTGCCGACGGCGACCAGCGTTCGCGCGATTCCCGTGAAGCTGCTGTTCGACAACCGCATCGTCATCAACAACCACCTCAAGCGCGCCCGGGGCGGGAAGGTCTCCTTCACGCACCTCATCGGGTACGCGATGGTGCAGGCCCTCAAGGCCATGCCGACGATGAACCACTCCTTCACGGAGAAGGACGGCAAGCCGACGCTGGTCAAGCCGGCCCACGTCAACCTGGGCCTGGCCATCGACCTGGTGAAGCCCAACGGCGACCGCCAGCTGGTCGTCGCGGCCATCAAGAAGGCCGAGACGCTCAACTTCTTCGAGTTCTGGCAGGCGTACGAGGACATCGTCCGCCGCGCCCGCGCGAACAAGCTGACGATGGACGACTTCACCGGCGTCACCGCGTCGCTGACCAACCCCGGCGGCATCGGCACCGTGCACTCCGTGCCGCGGCTGATGCCCGGCCAGGGTCTGATCCTCGGCGTCGGCGCGATGGACTACCCGGCGGAGTTCCAGGGCACGTCGCAGGACACCCTGAACAAGCTCGGCATCTCCAAGGTCATGACGCTGACCAGCACCTACGACCACCGGGTCATCCAGGGTGCGGCGTCCGGCGAGTTCCTGCGCCAGATGAGCCTGTTCCTGCTCGGCGAGAACGGCTTCTTCGACGACATCTTCGAGTCGCTGCGGATCCCGTACGAGCCGGTCCGCTGGCGGACCGACATCGACACCGCGCACGACGACGACGTCACCAAGGCCGCGCGGGTCTTCGAGCTGATCCACTCCTACCGGGTCCGCGGCCACGTCATGGCCGACACCGACCCGCTGGAGTACCGCCAGCGCAAGCACCCGGACCTGGACGTCCTGGAGCACGGCCTCACCCTGTGGGACCTGGAGCGCGAGTTCGCGGTCGGCGGGTTCGCCGGCAAGTCGCTGATGAAGCTCCGCGACATCCTCGGTGTGCTGCGCGACTCGTACTGCCGCACCGTCGGCGTCGAGTTCATGCACATCCAGGACCCGAAGCAGCGCCGGTGGATCCAGGACCGCGTCGAGCGGTCGCACACCAAGCCGGAGCGCGACGAGCAGCTGCGGATCCTGCGCCGGCTGAACGCGGCCGAAGCGTTCGAGACGTTCCTGCAGACCAAGTACGTCGGCCAGAAGCGGTTCTCGCTGGAGGGCGGCGAGTCCGTCATCCCGCTGCTCGACGCCGTCATCGACGCGGCCGCCGAGTCGCGTCTGGACGAGGTCGTCATCGGCATGGCCCACCGTGGCCGGCTGAACGTGCTGGCGAACATCGTCGGCAAGTCGTACGCGCAGATCTTCCGCGAGTTCGAGGGCAACCTCGACCCGAAGTCGATGCACGGCTCCGGCGACGTCAAGTACCACCTGGGCGCTCAGGGCACCTTCACCGGTCTGGACGGCGAGCAGATCACCGTCTCGCTGGCGGCGAACCCCTCGCACCTGGAGGCCGTCGACCCGATCGTCGAGGGCATCGCGCGCGCCAAGCAGGACATCATCAACAAGGCGGGCACCGACTTCACCGTCATGCCGGTCGCGCTACACGGCGACGCGGCCTTCGCCGGCCAGGGCGTCGTCGCGGAGACGCTGAACATGTCGCAGCTGCGCGGCTACCGCACCGGCGGCACCGTGCACATCGTGATCAACAACCAGGTCGGCTTCACCGCCGCCCCGGCCGCGTCGCGCTCGTCGATGTACTGCACCGACGTCGCCCGCATGATCGAGGCGCCGATCTTCCACGTGAACGGCGACGACCCGGAGGCCGTGGTCCGCGTCGCGCGGCTGGCCTTCGAGTTCCGCCAGACGTTCAACAAGGACGTCGTGATCGACCTGGTCTGCTACCGCCGCCGCGGTCACAACGAGGCCGACAACCCGTCGTTCACCCAGCCCCTGATGTACGACCTGATCGACAAGAAGCGCTCGGTGCGCAAGCTCTACACCGAGTCCCTCATCGGCCGGGGCGACATCACCCTGGAAGAGGCCGAGCAGGCTCTGCAGGACTACCAGGGCCAGCTGGAGAAGGTCTTCACCGAGGTCCGCGAGGCCGCCTCCACCCCTGCCGCCACCGAAATGCCGGTGCCGACGCAGGAGTTCCCGGTCAAGCTGGACACGGCGATCAGCCAGGAGACCATCAAGCGGATCGCCGCCGCCCAGGTCAACATCCCGGACCGGATCACCGTCCACCCGCGCCTGCTGCCGCAGCTGCAGCGCCGCGCGGCCAGCGTCGAGGACGGCACAATCGACTGGGCGATGGGCGAGACCCTCGCCGTCGGCTCGCTGCTCATGGAGGGCACCCCGGTCCGGCTCGCCGGCCAGGACTCCCGCCGTGGCACGTTCGGCCAGCGGCACGCCGTGCTGGTCGACCGGGAGACCGGCGAGGACTACACCCCGCTGCTCTACCTCTCCGAGGACCAGGCCCGTTACAACGTCTACGACTCGCTGCTCAGCGAGTACGCGGCGATGGGCTTCGAGTACGGCTACTCGCTGGCCCGGCCCGAGGCGCTGGTGATGTGGGAGGCGCAGTTCGGTGACTTCGTCAACGGCGCGCAGACCGTCGTCGACGAGTTCATCTCCTCCGCCGAGCAGAAGTGGGGCCAGACGTCCGGCGTCACCCTGCTGCTGCCGCACGGCTACGAGGGACAGGGCCCGGACCACTCCTCGGCCCGCATCGAGCGGTTCCTGGCGATGTGCGCCCAGAACAACATGACGGTCGCCAGCCCCACCACGCCGGCGAACTACTTCCACCTGCTGCGCTGGCAGGTGCACAACCCGCACCACAAGCCGCTCATCGTCTTCACCCCGAAGTCGATGCTGCGACTGAAGGCCGCGAACTCCCGGTCCGAGGACTTCACTTCGGGCGGGTTCCAGCCGGTCATCGGTGACACGACGGTCAGCCCGTCCGCCGTCCGCAAGGTGGTCTTCTGCTCCGGCAAGGTCTACTACGACCTGATCGCGGCACGTGAGGCCAAGGGCGCGAACGAGGTCGCCATCGTCCGGATCGAGCGGCTCTACCCGCTCCCCGGCAAGGAGATCCAGACCGAGCTGGCGCGGTACACCGGTGCCCAGAAGTACGTGTGGGCGCAGGACGAGCCGGCCAACCAGGGTGCGTGGCCGTTCATCGCGCTGAACCTGATCGACCACCTGGACCTGGTGCTGGGCGCCGCTCCCGACAACGCCGACCGACTGCGCCGGGTTTCCCGCCCGTCGTCCTCGTCGCCGGCCGTCGGCTCCGCCAAGCGCCACCAGGCCGAGCAGGAGTCCCTGGTCAACGAGGTCTTCGAGATCTGACCACGGGCGCACGACACCACGTGCGACAAGGGCCGGGCCCGCTACCTGAATCCAGGTGGCGGGCCCGGCCCTTGTCCGTGCCCAGGCGGTGCGCTAGGTGCCCTGGGGCTCGAAGTCCCAGAACGGCCGGGTGCGGGACCGGGCGGAGACGGTGTGGACGTGCTGGGCGCCCTGCGTCGCGGACAGCGAGGCGAGCGCCTCCTCCTCGATCTTCTCCGCCTCCTGGATCTTGCGCAGCGCCCGCAGGTCGGCGGCGAGCGCGATCCGGGCGGAGAGCGTCAGCGGGTGGGTGGCGCCCAGGGAGACCGCGGCGCGCGCCGATGTGTCGCGGCTGAGTTCGGCCGCCCCTTCGGGATCACCGGAGAAGTTGCGGGTGGCGGTGGCGTTCAGTGCGCAGCCCAGCGTCCAGGGATGGTCCGGTCCGACCGCCTCGTTCATCCCCGTGAGCGCCTCCTCGATCAGTTCCTGGGCCTGTTGGCGCTCACCCGCCGCGCGCAGCACGAGCCCGTTGTTGCCGAGGCAGCCCAGCACATACGGGTGTACGGGGCCGAGAGTGGCGCGGTAGCGCCGGGCGACACCCTCGCCGACGCCGCGTGCGCGGTCCAGGTCGCCGTGTTCGCGTGCCACACAGGAGTAGCTGGAGGCGACCATGAGCGTCAGGGGGTGGTTCTCGCCCAGCACCCGCTCCACTCGTTCCAGCAGCCGGGCCAGCAGCACCGGGGCGCGGCGTTCACCCGTCCGGTACTGGCCCATGATGAGGGTGTGTTCGGCCCGCAGGGTCTGCGGGTTGTCGACGCCCATGACGTCGCGGTGGGTACGGACGCTGCGTTCCTGTACCGAGACGGACTCGTCGTACCGTCCGAGCAGCCGCAGGTCCCAGGCGTAGTTGATCTCGGAGAAGAGCGTCCAGGAGTGCCGCGGGCGCAGCGCGTCGCGACGGATGTCGAGGGTCTGCCGGTCGAGTTCGAGCGCCTCCTGGTAGCGGCCGAGCAGCCGCACCGAGACGGCGAGGTTGTTGCGGGCGCTGAGGGTGCGCGAATCGCGGTCCCCGACGAGTTCGAGATAGCCCTCCAGCACCAGCCGGGACACCTCGTGCGCCTCGTCGTACCGGGCGAGGCCGCGCAGGGACGCGGCCAGGCCGGTGGCGGCGCGCAGCAGGTCGAGGTCCTGCTGCCCGCGCTCCTCCCGCAGATGGTCCACGGCGATCCGGCAGATCGACTCGGCCTTCTCGTAACTGCCGGTCGCGTGCAGGAGGTTGGCGTAGTGCCGGGTGATGTCCCAGATACGGGGGTGGAATTCCCCGAGCAGTGCCTTCCAGGCGGCGAGCCCGCGTTCCGCCAGCTTGAGCCCGGAGGTGTACTCGCCCGACAGGTACATGTACCGGAGCGAGTTGAGCACCAGCTGCTGGATGTCCGGGTCGGTGCTCTCCAGCACCCCCGCCGCCTTCAGGTGCGGCGTGATCTCCGCGTACCGCGGCCACAGCCGGGTGTCGGTGGGCCGGCCCGGGTCGGCGGCGGCCAGCGCGCGGCGCACCACCACGGCGTACTCGCGCCGGTCGGCCTCGGACATGCCGTCGCGCACCGTCTGGTGGACCATGCGGTGCATGTGCAGGATCTCGGAGCCGCCGCCCGGATCGTCGGACCCCACGTCGTGCGACTCGCGGCGGACCACCGAGTACTGGACGAGCTTGGCCGTGGCGTCGTTCCAGCGCAGCGGATCGTTCATCAACCCGACGAGCTGCTCGGGAAGGTCACGTACCGGCAGTTCGCGCAGCAGCCGGACCGGAATGGGACCGGGCGCGAAGAAGACGCACATCCGCAGCAGGTCGATGGAGGCGGGCTCGGTGTCCCGCAGTTGGTTGAGCAGTATCGACCAGGCGGTCTGGAAGGTCATCGGGAAGTCGGCGGCGACCTTGAGGCCGGCCTCGGAGTTGTTCCCGGTGCTCAGCAGCCCGATGTACTCGTCCACCGACATGGTGGAGTCGCTCAGCCAGCCGGCCGTCTGGTCGAGCAGCAGCGGCAGGTCCTCCAGCGCCTCCGCGAGCCGGTCGGCGTCGGTGTCGTCGAGCCTGTCGGCCCGGCGGCGGACGAAGGCGACGCTCTCGTCGCGGCTGTAGACGGGGACCTCCATCAGGGCGGTGTTGTGTTCGCCCCAGGCCCGGTTCTGCGAGGTGATCAGCACATGCCCGGGTCCGCTGGGCAGCAGGTCCGCGATGTCCCCGACCTGGTCGGCGCCGTCCAGTACGAGCAGCCAGCGGGAGTACGGGTTGCCTCGGCGCAACGCGTCGAGCACGGCGCGCAGCCGCTCGCCGTACTCGGGCCCGGTGGTGAGGCCGAGGGCCGGGGCGAGTTCGGCCAGCCGCTGGCGCAGGGTGCCGCGCTGGTCGGCGGGGACCCACCACACCGCGTCGTACTCGGAACCGAAGCGGTAGACGTACTCGGCGGCGATCTGGGTCTTGCCGACGCCGGACATGCCGAGCAGTGTAACGACGGCGGCGCCGTGTTCGGCCTGCTGCAGCCGGTGATAGATGCTGCCGAGCAGGTTCTCCCGGCCGGTGAACCGGATGTTGCGGCGCGGGACGCCGCCCCAGACCCGCGGCTGGTCGGCGGGGAAGCGGGGGCCGGAGCGGGCCGGGTTCTCCTCCAGGGGAGCGGTGTCGACGGTACCGAGCCGTGCCAGCAGCCGGCGTTCGGCCTCATGCGCGCCGATGCCCCACAGTGAGGAAGCGCTGAGCGCGGCGGTCGCGGTCGGGAGCGCGGCGTTGGTGACGGAGACCGCGGCGAAGCGGTCGGTGTTCGTCGCGACGACGGCGCGCAGCGCCTGGTTCCACTCCTCGTGGGTGCGCGGGCCCAACTGGAAGTACCAGTCGCTGAGAATGACGAGGATGCGTCCCTCGGCGAGCAACAGGTCTTCGAGCGCCTGCTCGATCGTGGTCCCCGGGGGCGGGTCGAACCGCTCGAAGGCGACCCGGTGCCCCTGCCGTTCGAGACGCGAGCCGATCCACGCGGCCCAGGCCCGGTTGAATCCCGCGAAACTGATGGTGACGGGCTGCCTTTCGGCCGTTGCCGCCGACTTCCGCACTACGGCCATGCGACCGTCTCCCTCGTGATGCGAACGAACGTACGGCCTCGACGGACCGTCAGATCCCTTAGCTGGGAACATACACCGGTGATTCCCCTCCCGAGGTCCGCCTCCACCACATCCCGCGGGCGGTCTCCACATACGCACTCGCGCGGGCCAAGTGCCCCTCGGGCGGGGGATGATCCTTCAATCGGGTGAGCTGTCGGACCATGGCGTTGACGAACACTCTTCCCTCGGGCGTGAGGCTCCGCGATCCGGCCAGCGCGGGCAGTGCGGCGCCGACCTGTTCGCGGCAGCGGGAGTGTTCGGCCCACGCCTTGTCGCGTTCCGCGGCGTCCTTGGTGTCCCTGGCGAACAGCTGCCAGTACTCGGCGAGTGCCAGATGGGAGTACGCGCCCTGCAGCAGCCCGTCGAAGGGCCGCGGATCGGGCCGCCAGGGGGCCCAGTACCGTCGCTGGGCATCCGCCGTATGTAGCGGTACAAGGTCGGCGAGAGCACCGAGTTTGGCGTGCTGCAGTTCATGGACGAGCGTCGCGGCGAGATACCCGGGGCTCTGCGGGATGCTGCTGAGCACGGCGCCGAAAGCCTCGCGGCGGGTCCCGCTGCGGGACACACCGCTGGTGTGCGACCCCGCACCGGGCGACGGGAGCAGCGGCACGAAGCACTCCAGCAGATCCGCCACCTCGGCGGGACGCGTCTCCCCGCCGAGGTGCAGCACGGCCATGGCGCCCGCCCAGGCGTGCTGCCACTGGTCGGACTCGGCGGGCGTCAGCCGGTCGCCGGCCCGCGGGCAGTGCCGTTCCAGTCCGCTGCCCTGCGTCCGGAACGGGTCGATCTCGTCGAGCAGGACCGGCCGCGGTCCACCGGTGAGGACCCGCAACGGGAACCAGCGCGGATCGTCCGACCGCCAGCTCCCGTCGGGGCCGCGGCGGATCACGGCAGGGGCGTCCCCCTGCGGAGTGACCGTCAGCACGTCCCCGTCGAAGAGGAGTTCAACGGTTCCGAACGCCTGCTGACCGCCTCCGCCGGTCGCGCTCAGCGCCCCCAGAGTGGGCAGTGGCAGCGCACCGTCCTCGTCGTCGAGCCGGAGGGCGAACGGCACACCGGCGCGTACCCCGGCGGCCGCCGCGAGGGCGCCGAGGTAGGCCAGCTCGTGGGTGAGTGCCGGTCCGTGCCCCCCGGTGCCGAGCCGGAGCAGGCAGCGGCGGACCCAGGGGCCGACGAGGGGGTAGAACAGCACACGCCGCGTCGCGTCCCGGTCGAACCGGTCGGCGGCCTCCAACAGCGCCCAGTGCCGGCGGAACACGGGCGCGGCCGGGCCGCGGTGCTGTGCGACCGCGTCGGACAGGGCGCGGAGCTGGAGCAGCCGCAGCCGGTGCTGGCCCGCCGCGAGAAGGGCGAGCTCCGCACGCCCGCCGTGGGTGCCGCCGAGTTCCCGGAGCAGGGCGTCGGAGATGCGGCCGGCCGCACCGGAGAGGATCCCTGTGGTCATGCCGCGGCCGCCTCGGCCAGCCGATCCGCGACATGCCGGATCAGCCGCTGGAGATCGGCGCAATATACGGACGGATGGCGGAAGCCCTCGCCGTCGACATATCGGTGGGCGTAGTTGCCGCCGCCGCACACCTGGACCAGCGGGCACCGGCGGCACTGCCCGGCCAGCGCGGCGAGCCCGCCCTGGCGGGCGGCGACACCCGGGTGTGCGAGTGCCTCGTCGAACGTGTGGTGGAAGACGTCGAGCCCGGTGGCGGCGGCGCCCTCGTAGGCGGACTTGAGCGAGTCCACCTGCTCGATGCTGCCGTCGGTCTCCACCACCACGGCGTCGAACGCCCGCAGCCCCAGCGATTCGGTGGCCGCCGGGACGCCGAGGAGCAGCGCGAGGCACTCCTCGAAGATCCGCACCCGGATCCGGCGGCGGTCGGACCGCCACCACTGGTCGAAGACGGTGCACAGCCAGTCGCCGTACGGGGACGGCCGCTCGGCCGGCGCGGGCAGGCCTGGCGGCGGCACACTCCAGTTGCCGTGCGGGAGGAGGAAGTCCACCGCGGGCGGCGAGAAGTCGAGCAGCGACCCGTAGACCTCGGCGGGGTCGGAGGCGAGGTCGACGACACAGAGCACGCCCGCGTAGCTCCCCCGGTGCCGGTCCTCGGCGAGCAACCGCAGCCCGCGGGCGGCGGCCGGCCAGGACGGACGGCCCGCGTGGTCCACTCGCGCCAGGTTGTGGCCGGGCAGCCCGCCGTCGAGACTCACCCCGACCCGGATCCGGTGCGCGGCCAGCGTCCGCAGCCGGTCGTCGTCGAGCAGCGTGCCGTTGGTCTGGACGGTGCCGTGCACGGCGCAGTCCACGGGCACCGCGGCCCGCACCCGGTCGACGACGGCGCCGAGCGCTTCGGTCTCGGCGAGCAGCGGTTCGCCGCCGTGCAGGACGACCGCGATGTCGGTGAGCCCGTGCGCGGCGGCGTGTTCGGCGATCCGGGCGGCGGTGGCGTCGAGCACCGGTGCGGCGGGGGTAGCGGGACGGTGCCGCCAGCCGCTGTCCGGGCCCGCGTAGAGATAGCAGTAGCGGCAAGCGAGGTTGCAGCGGCCGTTCATCTTGAGGATGAACTGGCGGAAGGGGACCGCACGTGGACCGTCCGGTCCTGCCGGTTCCCGCGACGTCACCGGTCCTTCCGTGGCCTGCCTCACAGCATGTCCCCTGTCCCCCGGTCCGTGGCGGAACCTTCCTTCTCTCGCGGCAGCACAAACCCCGGTGCGGCGGCATTGTCCGGATCGGCCTGCGATCCGACCGAAACCGGGCGGGGCACCAGGGCGAAGGAGCCGGGCGGCCGCGCGTTCAGAAAGCGCTGTTGAATGCCCAAAGGGTCTCGGACGGCTCACCCAGCCGGGTCCGCAGGCCCTCCAGTACCTCGGACAGCACGGGGTGGTCCAGTTCCCGCAGCGTCTCCAGATCCAGGTCCAGCAGATCCGGCAGTCCGTCCGGATCTGCCGCCGTTCCGGTACGCTCCGCGCTATTTTCCTGACCCATCGTCACACCACCCTCAATTCCCCGCAGTTGGGGCCCATCTGGGATGCCCGCCCATCGGGTGGGCAAAACCCCCGGCACGGCGTCGGGAACGCCGCGCCTACCGTCCGCCGCCCAGAGCGGCCAGCCGTTCCGCCGTCCAGTCGGCGTCCCGTCCGCCACCGTCCGGGAGTCTGCGCCACTCCTCCAAGGCCGCCCGGTACGCCTCCCGCGCGGCCCGCGGCCGTTGTGCCGCCTCGTACACCACACCGCGCCGGTGGTGCGCCTCGGCGGTCAGCCGCACCGCCGGGGCCGGGTCGGCCGACCCCTCCTCGGCAGCCCTGGCCGTCTCGGCCGCCCTGCGGAAGGCGTCCGCCGCCTGGTCCAGCCGGTCGGATCCCCCGGTGTGCCGGAAGTTCAGCCGGTTCGCCTCACCCAGCTCCAGCCAGGCGCGGGCCCGCACCAGCGGAGCGCCGCCGTTCCGGGCCGCGAGCCCGAAGATGTGCTCGGCCTCGCGGAGGTCGACCAGGTCCTGACTCGTCCGGTACCGCAGCAACAACGCCCGGCCCAGCATCATCAGCCGCTGGGTGAGCCGGGGGTGACCGGCCGGGGACTGCATCCGGCAGTCCCGCAGCACCCGGATCGCACGGGAGACGAACGCCGCCCCGCCCGCCAGTTCCGCCCGCTGGAGCAGGACCGTGCCCCACTCCTCCATCAACTCGCCGTACTCGGGCCGGTCCCGCATCATCTGGTGGCCCGCATCCTGGAACCGGTCGGCTGCCTCGTCCAGATCCGACGGCGGCCCGCCCGCCGCATACCGGTGCACCCAGAGCCGGGCCGACCGGACCAGCACCTCGGCCCGGAGTATCCGCTCCCTGACGTCCTCCAGCGTCCGCGCCACCAGCCGGCCGGCCTGCTCCAGCCGGTCGCCCGCCAGCAGCAGTGCGTCGATCAGCAGCAGCTGAACCCGGACCCTGTCCTCGATCGGCGCCTGTTCCGCGGCCAGCGCTGCGCGGGCGTACTCCAGCGACCCGGCGGCCTGCGCGGCGTACACCCGGGAGCGCTCGGCATCGTCACCCGTCCCGGCCAGCATCAACAGCGCCCGCCCGCGGGCCAGCGAAAGGCCGGCCGGCTGGGGGACGTCCTCCCCGGACCGGGGATGCCCGTCGGAGTACGCCTCCAGCATGCCGATGGTCTCCTGCAACGGCCCGGTCTCACCGCTGAGCCGCCACTGCTCCTCCAGCGCCTCGGCCCGCTCCAGGGTGATCCGCAGCGTCTCGTCCGGCTCCAGCCCGGCGCCCGCGCCGGCCGCCGTGAACTCCCGGTCGGCGCGCCGCAGCAGCTCCAGCGCGGCCTGCCGCTGGCCGAGCGCCCGCAGGTCGGAGGCGGCCGCGTGCAGCACCCGGGCCAGCACGGCGCGGGCCCGCACCGCACCGGGCGAGGCGACCGCGATCTCCGCGGCCTCCTGCGCCTCGCGCAGCAGACCGGCCTCGCCCTGCAGCCGCCACAGCCGCAGCAGGTTCTGCGCCAGCTCGCCCCACAGCTCGGGATCGGCCGCGGTCGGCAGCGCGGCGGCCGCCGCCCGGCGGAGCAGTTGTACGGCGTCCAGCAGGCTCTGCACCATGCCGTCGGACTCGAAGCGCCCGACGAGCACCCTGGCCCGTTCCAGCGCCGCCTGCGAACGGGGAGCGCCGGCGCCCTCGACACCGATCTGCTCGGTCACGTCCGTCAGCGGGATGAAGCGTTCCAGCACCTTCGCCGCCACCTGGGCGAAGGGCTGCGCGGCTCGCCGGGCCGAGTCCTCCGCACCGCCGTCCAGCGCCGGTATCCGTCCCGGCACGGCTCCGCCGCCACGGCCGTCCGCCAGCTGGGCGATGGCCAGCGCCGGGAAGTTGGGGCCGCCGAGCCCGAAGCGCTGCTCGACGTACTCGGAGCAGTGCTTGAGCACCAGCAGTGCCTCGTCCCGCCCCAACGGGCCCAGCAGGACGTCCTGGACGCCCTCGGCGAACGCGTACCACTGCGCCGGCGGACGTGCCGCGGGCACCTCGCCGATCACGGTGCCGTACGCGGGGGTGTCCAGCACTGTTCCGTACGGGGGCGTCTCCGTTCCGGGACCGCCGGAGCCGCCCGAGCCGGCCCGGGTGAGCAGCCCGCTGAGCAGCACCTCGGAGAGTTCCGCGGGTCCGGAGTCGGGCAGCATCGTGCGCTGCACCAGCTGCATCACCGGCAGATAGAGCGGGGCCGCGGCCACGTACACCGCGAGCTGCGCAGCGCCCGGGGAGGCGGCGGACCGGAACCGGGCGACGAGCTCGGCCGGGGCCAGCGGTCTGCGCGGCCGGGACGGCGGTGCGGCCGGCTGGTCGGCGCGCACCCAGCCCACCGCGGCCGGCACCGGTCCCGTGCCGGTGCCCGACAGCAGCCGCGCCCACGCGCCCAGCGCGGCGGCGGTCGGCGGCAGCACCGGGACCGGGACCATGCCGGGTCGCTCCAGCGCGCCCTCCCCCTCGAAGTGCAGCGTCGCCGACTGTCCGGGGCCTTGTCCTCGCATCAGCAGCCCGTACGAGGTCGGCAGCCGGGTACGGGACCACAGCCGCTGCGGCAGCGGCTGGAGCACGGCGACGGGCGCGTGCCGGGACAGCCGGTGCAGCAGCCGGTGCGCCTCGCCGCTGCGCCACAGCGGGCCGGCGCAGTCGCTGACGAGCACTGTCACCTGACGTCCCGTCGGGTCGTTGAGCTGGTCCGCGGAGCGCAGCCCGGCGGCGCCGGGTTCGAAGCGGCGGCTCACCGCGGCGCCGCCGTCCGGGGTCTGGTGCAGATACTGCACATGGACGTCACGGAAGGCGCCCAACTGGCCGAAGACCTGCTGGAACTCGCCGAGCATGCGTTCCCACACGTACATCGACGACGAGGCGTCCATCAGCAGCTGCAGCGAGGCGTCGCCCCGCGAGATGCTGCGGAAGACCGGCATCAGCAGACCGCCGGCCCGCGCGCTGCGCTCCGCCGTCGCCGACTCGTCCAGCTCGCTGCGGATCGGCGGTGCGGCGCTGTGGTAGCGCTGCAACGGGCGCAGCGCCCGCTGCAGTTCCAGCAGTCCCGGCAGTGCGGGTGCCTCGGGCACGCCGATGGAGAAGGCGCCGCCCGGCAGCGGGGAGCCCCGTCCGCCACCGGCCGTACGGTCCCGGTCCCCCGGATACAGCGCGATGCTGCCCCCGGGCAGACCGCCGCCGGGATGGCCGGATCCCGCCCCCGGATCGTCGGGACGGTCCCCCGCGTCGGCCGCCGGGTCCGCCGGCCGGTCCACGGTGTCCACCGCGGCCGTCCCGGTCGCCCGGTCCGCCGGGCGCGGGCCGTCGGCCCACTCACCGGGCTCCGCGCCGGCCCCGGCGGGCTGCGACCAGCGCGCCAGCCAGACGGCGTCGGCCAGTTCACCCAGGTCCGGGTCGAGCCCCGCCCCGCGCAGCCGCTCGATGATCTCCGCGAGCGGATCACGGCGCGGCCGCGGAGGCGGCGACGGAGGCGGCTGGGCCTCGGGTGGCGGGGAGGGGGGAGGCGCTGTCACACCCTCACCTCGGCCGGTCGAGTCGCTGGATGAGCATGTCGGCGAGCCGGTCGCGGGACGGCGGCGCGGCGTGGTGCGTGAGGTAGATCGCGTTCAACAGCTGGTCGGCGGCGAGGAGTTCGCTGCGCGAGCGCTCCAGGAACCGGGTGATCAGATCGTCGCCGATCCTGGCCGCCTCGGTCCCCAGATGCGCCCGGACCACGGTGGCCAGCCGTTTGTGGTCGGGCTGCCCCAGTTCGAGATGGATGCAGCGCCGCAGCAGCGGCGCCGGGAAGTCGCGCTCGCCGTTGCTGGTGAGCACGACGAAGGGGAAGGCCCGGCAGCCGACCCGGCCGTCCTCGACCGTCACCTTCGTACTGTCGTCGGTGAGCACCTCGACCCGCGGTTCGCGCTCGGCGAGCCGTTCGAGCTCGGGGATCGCGAACTCGCCTTCCTCCAGCACGTTCAGCAGGTCATTGGGAAGATCGATATCGCTCTTGTCCAGTTCGTCCACGAGCAGGACGCGGGGCCGCGCCGTCGGCAGCAGCGCCGTGCCCAGCGGGCCCAGCCGGATGTAGCTGCCGATGCCGCCGGGTGTCTGGGCCCGGCCGCTCGCCGCGATCTGGGTGTCCTGGAGCCGCGCGATGGCGTCGTAGCGGTAGAGGCCGTCCTGCAGCGTGGTGCGGCTGACGATGGGCCAGCGCAGCACCCGTCCGAGACCGAGCTCGTACGCGACGGCATGCGCCAGCGTGCTCTTGCCGGTGCCGGGACTGCCGGTGACCAGCAGCGGACGGCGCAGGTACAGCGCGGCGTTGACGATCTCCAGCTCTTCCGGACTGGGCCGGTGCAGCTGCGCCATGTGCCGGTACGCGCCGAGCCTGCGGGTCGAGGCGCTGTCCGTGCCGGGGCCGGGCTCGACGAGGGGGCCGCCGTCGAAATCCCGCCACGGCGGCGGATCGGGCAGCGCGCTGATCCCGTCGTGCGGCTCCCCGGCACCCCGGTAGATCAGCCACTCGTTCTCTTCGTTGCCGTCGGTCCCGGCATTCCCGTCGGGCCGCGCGTTGATGTCAGGCACTACATGCTCCTCGTCGCTCGTACGTCGATGGCAGGAGCGCAGACCACGTATCGACCGTCCCACGGAGTGGGGGCGGAACATAAGGGGTGTGTTCGGCCGGTCATGGCGTCTCCAGCGGCTGATCGGTGCCGGGCAGCGGGCGGGTCGGGTCGTCGTACAGCAGGATCAGTCCCTTGGAGATGTAGGCCTCGGGCTCGCGGCGGGCGAGATCGGCACGCAGCTTACGCACCGCCTCCGGCAGCCGGTCCGCCTGCGCGGCGGCGGCGACCGCGTGTTCCACCCCCCGGTGGAAATCGGTGCACACCAGGTCCCGTTCGGCCCGTTCGCGGCGCCAGAGGACCACTCCGTACCCGGCGTTGGTGACCCGGCGCAGGTTCGCGGGGCCGTCCTCGGCGTCCGAGGCCCGGCACAGCGCGGGCACCGAGTACAGGCCACGGGAGCGCAGTTCGTCGTCCGAGGGGACCGGCCCCGGCTCCCCGGCGTCGCAGTCCAGCACCACCGGTTCCATCGGCCCGGCCTGCACCCGCTTCCAGCGAGCCCTCCGCAGGGCCGCGTCCTCGCCGACCTCGTCCGGGTCGTACTCCGGGTCGGCCCGGCGCACCACGACCGGACGCTGCTCCCCCAGCGTCGTCCCGTCCGCCGGTATCCGCCAGGTCTCCACCGGCAGTTCGAGCAGCGCTCTGACCACCGCCACCTGCAGGACCGCCCGGCGGTCCGGCTCGTCGCAGCGGCGGAACGCCTCGGCGAGCGGGGCGCTCAGCCGCACCGGCAGTTCGCCGAGGCGGGTGCCTTCCGCACCCTCGGCCACCGGCCGGACGTCGCCCGCCGCGTCCACGATGGCGATCCGCCAGTCGTAGCTGTCCCGTTCCCAGCCGCGGCGGTCGATCTCCAGCAGCACCGAGGGGTGCGAGACCGCCTCACGGGCGGGCGGACCGCCGGCGCCCGGGACCCGCACACCGGACGGGCCGGGGTCCGTCCTGCGGTCGTTGACCCGGGCGAGCCATTCGCGGCCCAGCTCGTTGCGGAAGCCGCGCGACAGGTCCCGTTCGCTCGCGGCGACGGCCGCCGCCCAGTTCCACAGCCGCCGCTCGGCGCCGTGCGCCGCCTCGTACGGGCGCTCCGCCGTCGCCGCATGGACGCAGTAGCGCAGCACCGTCTCCAACTCGCTCTGCCCGCGCCGCAGTTCGTAGAGCAGCCCGAGCCCGTCGCGCCAGCCGCGCGGCGCCAGCGGCAGGTTCTCGCAGGGCTGGCCGCGCAGTTCGTTGACCGTCGCCAGCAGGCTCAATGTGCTGACCGGTGGCGGGAGTTCGGCGAGCAGTCCGAGCAGTTCGGTGCGCATCCCGGGCGAAAGGGCGCGCCCGGGGGTGGCGCCCATCAGGTTGTGGGCGTCGGTCCAGGTCGTGACGTTGGTGTCGGCGCGCCGGTGGCGGTCGGCATGATGCCGGTCGTGGGCGTGCACCACCCGCTGGAAGAGGTCGTCGGACTCGGCGCCGACCGGCCCCTGCGGCAGCGGCAGCCCGCGTAACTGCACGACGGATATGGCCAGTCCGCCGTCCTGGCCGCCGCGCCGGGCCTTGAGCACGCCGATCACCTCGCCACGGGCGAGGTCGACGACCGGGCCGCCGGAGGCGCCCGACGGGATCTCGTCCTCGTTGCCGAGGCGGAGCTTGCCGTCCTTGCCCAGCTCGCCGCGGATCGTGCACCGGCCGCTGACGTCCTCGACCTCGCCGTCCACCTCCATGCAGCCGAAGAAGGCGACTTCCTTGCGGGTGAAGACCTTCGAGGTGCGCTCGGTGAGCCAGACACAGGCGTGCGGCACCGGTTCCAGCAGCCGGATCAGCGCCAGGTCGGGGGCGGGCCACAACCCCGGTCCGGGATTCGCCGCCGGTTCGGCCCATTCGACGCGGCCGCGGACCGTGCGCCCGTCGAAGGTGATGCCGACCTCGCGCCCACCGTCAACCACCGCGCCTCCCTCGCCCCGGAGCGCCACATGGGCGCAGGTGAGCACCCAGTTGGGGGCGACGAAGAAGCCGCTGCCCCATGGGCGGACGGCGACGTCCCCGGCGGACGGACCGCCGGACCCGTCCGGGGCATACCCGGACGGAGGGGCATGAACACGTACGGTGGCGGCTCTCACCAGGGGCGCCAGGGTCTCGAAGGGATCCGAGTCCTCGTCCTGTGCGTCCTGTGCGCCCCCATACCCCCCTGTCACGCCGCGCCACCCCCCGTTCGGCCAGCAGTAACGAAAGGCTAGCGGCCTGCGAGGACCCGCGCGAGGGAGTGTCGGAATGCTGCCTATCCTTGCCTGGAATGTCCCACCGTCCCCGTGCCGCGGTGTCCGTGTGCACCGGTGACCCCTGCTTGGAGCTATGGAGCATCCCGTGTACTTCACCGATCGCGGTATCGAGGAGCTGGAGAGCCGGCGCGGCGAGGAGGAGGTCACCTTCGAGTGGCTCGCCTCCCGGCTGCGCGAGTTCGTCGACCTCAATCCCGACTTCGAGATCCCCGTGGAGCGGCTGGCCACCTGGCTGGCCCGGCTGGACGACGAGGACGACGACGAGGAGTGACGGCCCGCGCGGGCGCCGCACCGGCGCCCGTCGACACCGCTCGGGGACGGCTCGAGTACGGCTCAGGACCGCGGAACAGGCCGCTTGACTTCTCCAGTACGCGATATATCGTGTCTATCAAGAGACGCGATATGTTGCGTTGCCTGACGTACCACCGAGGAGGGTCGACATGAGCGGCACGTCGGAATGGACCGTGACGGAACCACACAAGCTCGTCTTCGACGCGCAGGTCGACACGGTGCGCGTGCGCATCGTCGGCGGCGCGGTGAACGTCGTCGGTGTCGAGGAGGGCCCGGCCCGGCTGGAGGTCAGTGAGCTCGACGGACCGCCGCTGCTCGTCAGCCTCAAGGGCGGCGTCCTCACCGTCGGCTATGACGACCTGCCCTGGAAGGGCTTCCTCAAGTGGCTCGGCGGCAAGGGCTGGGAGCGGCACGCGGTCGTCTCGCTCGCCGTGCCGCAGCGCACCCGCGTCGAGGTCGGCGTGGTCGGCGCCAGCGCGGTGATCTCCGGCATCTCCGAAGCCACCCAGGTACGCGGGGTCAACGGGGACGTCACCCTGGTCGGCGTGGCCGGCTCGGTCAGCGCCAACACCATCTCGGGCAACGTCGAGGCCCAGGCGGTCTCCGGCGACCTGCACATCAACACCGTCTCCGGCGACCTGACCGTCGTCGAGGGCAGCGGCGCCCGCATCAAGGCCGACTCCGTCAGCGGCAACATGGTGCTCGACCTGGCCCCCGTCGAGACGCCCCCGGGCGCCGACGTCCGGCTGAACACCGTCTCCGGCGAGATCGCCATCCGCATCCCGGATCCCGCGAACGCCGAGGTCGACGCCAACACCGCCAGCGGCGCCGTGTCCTGCGCCTTCGAGGACCTGCGGGTCACCGGCCAGTGGGGCGCCAAGCGCATCACCGGACGGGTCGGCACCGGCGGCGCCCATCTGAAGGCCACCACCGTCTCCGGCGCCATCGCGCTGCTGCGCCGCCCACCGGTCGACGACGAGCCGGCCGGCGCGCTGACCGACGGGACCCCCTCACTCCGGAAGGACATCTGACATGGCCCCCGTCTTCGCCCACGGCCGCCTGCGGCTGTACCTCCTCAAGCTCCTGGACGAGGCCCCGCGCCACGGCTACGAGGTCATCCGGCTGCTGGAGGAGCGTTTCCACGGCCTCTACGCGCCCTCCGCCGGCACCGTCTACCCGCGGCTGGCCAAGCTGGAGAAGGAGGGCCTGGTCACCCACAGCACCGAGGGCGGCCGCAAGGTGTACTCCATCTCCGACGCCGGCCGCGCCGAACTGGCCGCCAGGGCCGACGAGATCGCCGACCTGGAGAACGAGATCCGCGAATCGGTCTCGACGCTGGCCGCCGAGATCCGCGAGGACGTCCGCGGCGCCGCCGGTGATCTGCGCCGGGAGATCCGGGCCGCGGCGCAGGAGGCTCGCAACTCCCCCGCGGGCAACGGTGTCGGCACCGACTTCCGCGCCATGAAGCAGGAGTGGAAGGACCAGGCCCGCCGCGCCAAGGAGGAGAGCCGCCGGGCCAAGGAGGATGCGCGCAACGCCCGCCTCCAGGCCAAGGAGGCGCAGGACTTCGCCCGGGTCGAGGTGCAGCGGATCGCCAAGCAGGTGCAGGAGCAGGTGCAGTCCCACGTCCGCGAGGGCGACTGGCAGGGCGGCCTCAAGGAGGGCCTCGCCGAACTCAACCGCGAACTGGGCGCGCTGGGCCGGGCCACCGGCCATATCTCGACCGCCTGGCCCGGCTACCTGAAGACCGATCCGGACGGCGCGACGAGCAGCACCGCTGACGCGGACGCCGCCTCGGCCGAGGTGCCGGCGGACGCGCCCGACTGGGCCAGGGAGAACGACTCCGAGGACGCCGTCGCCGACCCGGGCCGCGAGCTGGAACGCCTCCTGGACCGTTTTCGCGACGACATCCGTGACGCGGCCCGCGACCGGGGCGTGGACGCCGGTCAGCTGCGCGAGACCCGCCGCCATCTGTCGACGGCGGCTGCCCAGATCGGCGCTGTGCTGCGCGGCCGCAAGGACTGACGCGGGGACACGGACAGCGGGCTCCGACTGGTCGGAGCCCGCTGTCCGTCGGCCCGTCGTCAGCCCGTCGTCAGCACGATCTTTCCGAACAGCTCGCCGCCCGCCATCTTCTCGAAGCCCTCGCGGGCCCGTTCGAGCGGCAGTACGGAGTCGATCACCGGCCGGACACCGGTGGCCGCGCAGAAGCTGAGCAGATCCTCCAGCTCGTCCTTGGTGCCCATCGTCGAGCCGACGACCTTCAGCTCCAGGAAGAAGATCCGGGTGAGTTCGGCGGCCGGCGGGTTCGAGCCGCTCGTGGCGCCCGAGATCACCAGCGTGCCGCCGGGCCTGAGCGACTTCACCGAATGCGACCAGGTGGCGGCGCCCACCGTCTCGATCACCGCGTCGACCCGCCGCGGCAGCCGCGCGCCCGGCTCGAAGGCCTCCTCCGCGCCCAGCTCCACCGCGCGCTCACGCTTGGCCTTGTCCCGGCTCGTCGCGAACACCCGCAGTCCGGCCGCCTTCGCCAGCACGATCGCCGCCGTCGCCACCCCGCCGCCCGCGCCCTGCACCAGGACGGAATCGCCCGGCCGCACGCCCGCGTTGGTGAAGAGCATCCGGTACGCGGTCAGCCACGCGGTCGGCAGACAGGCCGCCTCCTCGAAGGAGAGCTCGGCGGGCTTCGGCAGCACGTTCCAGGCCGGCACCGACACCCGCTCGGCGAACGTCCCCTGGTACCGCTCGGTGAGGATCGAACGCGGCTCGTCCGGTCCGACGCCGTGCCCGGACTGGCCGATGACGGAGTGCAGGACGACCTCGTTGCCGTTCTCGTCGACACCCGCCGCGTCACAGCCGAGGATCATCGGCAGCCGCTCCTGCCCGAGCCCCACCCCGCGCAGCGACCACAGGTCGTGGTGGTTGAGCGACGCGGCCCGCACCGTGACCGTCGTCCACCCCTCCCGGCGTTCCGGCTCCGGGCGTTCCCCCAGCTCCAGGCCGTTCAGCGGCTGGTCACGGTCGATACGTGCGGCATAGGCAGCGAACATGCCCAGAAACTATCGGCGCGATCGACATCCGGTGAAGACCCCGCCGTACGAAGCGACATACGTCACCCTGATCCCGTCGCCCCCGGACACGTCACCCCCTGCCCTTGGTGCAACCTCCCGGGCCTCCCAGCGCACTGACACAGTGACGGGCGATCCGCCCACGCGGCACGGGGAGGGGACGACATGCGGCAGGACGGCAGCGCCGGCGGAGGCGACGACGACGCGTTGCACGCGTTCGTCGCCGGCAGACGGTTCGCGCTCTTCCGGAGCGCGTTCCTGCTGTGCGGCAACAGCGACGAGGCCGACGACCTCGTCCAGACGACACTGGTGAAGGTCATCCTGGGCTGGCGCCGGCTGGAGCGCCTCGACAATGTCGAGGCCTACGCCCGCAAGACGCTGGTCAACACCTTCATCGCCTCCCGCCGCCGCTTCTGGCACCGCGAGCAGCCCTACGGCGAACTCCCCGAGCGGATCGGCCCGGAGACCGACACCGACACCGGTGTGGCCGTCCGCGTCGCACTCTCCCGGCTCACGCCGCGGCAGCGCGCCGTGCTCGTCCTGCGGTACTGGGAGGACCTGAGCGTCGAGGCCACCGCCGAGGCGCTCGGCATGCGTGAGAACACCGTCAAGAGCCATACGGCACGCGGGATGGCGGCGCTGCGCGCCGAGATGCGGGAGGAGCGGGTATGAACCAGGACCAAGCGGTCAGAGAGCTGTTGCGGCGGGCCGTCGACGGTGTCGTCCCCGTGCCGAACGGTACGAGCGAGCGGATCTTCGCCCAGGCCCGGAGCATACGGCGGCGGCGCCGGCGGGCCCGGATCGCCGTTTCCGCGCTGGCTCTCGCCGGCGCGGTGACCGCCGGCCTGCTGCTGCCGGGTGCGGTGGACGCACGGCGGGGGCAGATCGCCGCCGGGTACAGCGGGCCGACGCAGACCGCGCTGCTCAGGGAGCTGCTCCCGCCGGAGGTGGGCCGGATCGCACTGAACAGCAAGCCCGGTAGCGGCAAGGACGTCGCGATCGGCGACGGGATGTACCTGGTGGCCAAGGGCGGGAAGTACGGCGAGATCTCGATCCACAATTTCGCTCCGGACGGGTCAGGGGCGCACGACGTCTGTGCCGAATTCGACACGAAGCGCTGGACGGCGGACTGCGGGAAGGTGGAACTGAGCGGCGGCCGCACGTTGTGGACCTGGCGCATCGTGCCCGGCATTCAGTTGTACGACGACGGCACGAAGAGCGTCGCGGGATACTGCGCCGGCCTGGGCCTTCCCGACGGCCGGACGATGTTCATCCAGGTCAACGCCGGCGACTCGCTGTCCGGCCGTCGCTCCGACCCCGCCTGGATGGCCGCGCCACCGTTGACCATGGCGCAGCTCCGCGATCTCGCGCTGCGCCCGGAGCTGCTCGTACCGCTGCCCAAGTCCTGACACCGGCGACGGCGGGGCGGCCCCCCAGGGGTCCCGCCCCGCCGTCATTCCTGTCCTGCGACAACCCGCCCGGAGGGCGGTCAGCGGCGGGCGACGCCCTCCGCGCGGGCGGCGGCCGCGACCGCGGCGGTGACCGCCGGGGCGACCCGCTCGTCGAAGGGCGACGGGATGACGCAGTCGGCGCTGAGCTCGTCGGCGACGACGGCGGCCAGCGCCTCGGCGGCGGCGATCTTCATGCCCTCGGTGATGCGCGAGGCGCGCACCTGGAGGGCGCCGGCGAAGATGCCCGGGAACGCCAGGACGTTGTTGATCTGGTTCGGGAAGTCGCTGCGGCCGGTGGCGACGACGGCGGCGTACTTGTGTGCGACATCCGGGTGGATCTCCGGCGTCGGGTTGGCCATGGCGAAGATGAAGGCGCCCTTGGCCATGGTGGCCACCGCCTCCTCGCGCACGGTTCCGCCGGACACGCCGATGAAGACGTCGGCTCCGTCCAGGGCGGTCTCCAGCGAACCGGAAAGACCAGCCTTATTGGTGTACGTGGCCAGCTCGCGCTTGACGGAGTTCAGGTCGTCACGGCCGCCGTGCACGATCCCCTTGCGGTCGGTGACGGCGACATCGCCGATTCCCGCCTCGATGAGGATCTTGGCGATCGCGACCCCGGCCGCTCCCGCGCCCGAGATCACCGCGCGCAGCTGGCCCAGCGACCGGTTGGTGAGCTTGGCGGCGTTGCGCAGCGCGGCGAGCGTCACGACGGCGGTGCCGTGCTGGTCGTCGTGGAAGACCGGGATGTCGAGGCGCTCCTGCAGCTTCCGCTCGATCTCGAAGCAGCGGGGGGCGGAGATGTCCTCCAGGTTGACGCCGCCGAAGGACGGCGCCATCCGCACCACGGTTTCGACGATCTCGTCCACGTCCGTGCAGGCCAGCGCGATGGGGACCGCGTTGACCCCGCCGAACTGCTTGAAGAGGATCGCCTTGCCCTCCATCACCGGCAGGGAGGCTTCCGGGCCGATGTCACCGAGTCCGAGCACCGCGGTGCCGTCCGTGACCACGGCCACGACGTTGGACTTCCAGGTGTAGTCGTTCACCAGATCGGGCTGCTCGGCAATGGCCGTGCAGACCTTCGCGACACCCGGCGTGTAGGCGAGGGACAGATCGTCCGCATCGCGCACCGGCACGGTCGCGGCCACCTCCATCTTTCCGCCACGGTGCAGGGCGAAGACCGGATCGATGGGAAACGTGTCCGTATCGGTCCGAGGATTGACGATCTCCGCTGCCACAATTGACCCCTTTGTCTGATTTGGTTTCGAGGGTACTACCTCCAGAAATGGAGATAGGCGGGCTCGGCATCGGTACACCCAGGCACTTGAGTGGTCCTGAAGGCACCGGCGCCAGGCATGCCGCACGCATGCCATGGGCCCCGGGATGAGGGGTAAGGATCCGTTCTACCGGAAGACCGATTCCGCTGACGAGTCCTATTCGGTTCCGCCAGAAGGAGGCGAATCGGAAATAACGGCATACAGCGCGGCAAAAAGGCCCGAATGGGGAGTAACCGCGGATACTGTGTGCGACTGGTCGGCGTGGCCCCACCGTGGTCCGGCCTTGGTGTGCCGGCCCGGTGAGAGCCCGGGGATCGCCCGTTATCCGATTTTGACACAACTGGACCACTGACTGGGTCTGTCCGGATGGCAAGATGCGCACATCACACCGGGTGGCGACACTCGAATAGGGGATCCCCACCCACCGTCTTCCCCACTCCGCCCACATTCCGCAGGAGGAACCAGCAATGACCGCACGCACCACCCGTCGCTCGGCCGCCACATCTCGGATCACAGCGGTCGGCGCGATCGCGGTCGCGGGCACCCTGCTGCTCAGCGGCTGTGGCGACCAGACCAAGAAGGACAGCGGCCCCGACACCTCGACGAAGTCGAACAGTGCTCCGCTCTTCAACAAGCTGCCCAAGAAGTTCCAGGACGCCGGTGTCATCGAGGTCGGCACCGACGCCACGTACGCCCCGATGGAGCTGAAGCAGAACGGCACCATCGTCGGCGTCGACCCCGACATCGCCGCGGCGCTCGGCAAGCAGCTCGGCGTGACGTTCAAGTTCACCAGCGGCACCTTCGACGGCCTCCTGGCCGCGATGCAGACCGGCCGCTACGGCGTCGTCATGTCCTCCGTCAGCGACACCAAGGCCCGCCAGGAGGGCCTGGACGACAAGGGGCAGAAGACCGGTAAGGGCGTCGACTTCGTCGACTACTTCACCGCGAGCACCGGCATCCTGGTCAAGAAGGGCAACCCGGAGCACATCACCTCCGTCGACGACCTGTGCGGCAAGAAGCTGGCCGTCCAGCGCGGTACGACCTTCGAGGCGGCCGCCAAGGACCTCTCCAAGAAGTGCACGACGGACGGCAAGGGAGCGCTGTCCATCGAGTCCTTCCCGACCGACGCCGAGGCCCAGACCCGCGTCAAGGCCGGCGGAGCGGTCGCCGACCTGAACGACTCCCCGGTCGCCGCGTACATCGCCAAGACCGCGGGCGGCGGCAACGACTTCGAGTCGGTGGCCAACAAGTCCGACGCCGGACCGTTCGGCATCGCCGTGGACAAGAGCAACACGCAGCTGCGCGACGCGATCAAGCTGGCGATGGACGCGATCATCGCCGACGGCAGCTACAAGGCAGCCCTCGACAAGTGGGGCGCCGGCGACGGCGCGATCACCAAGGCCGCGATCAACGGCGGCTCCTGACCCCACGCGCTCCACTGAAGGGCAGTCGCAGTGACTGACAAATTCGATAAGGAACCCGCTGACGCTCCGTCGAGCGGGTCCGCCGGGACCGCCACCGCGGTCCCCGCGGAGGCCATCCGGGCGATCCCCGTACGCCATTACGGGCGCTGGATCAGTGCGGTCGTCGTCGTGGCCGTGCTGGCCGCACTGGTGTTCTCGTTCTCCCAGGGCGATGTGCGCTGGGCGACCGTGCCGGAGAAGCTGTTCGACCACTCCATCCTGACCGGTATGTGGCACACCATCCTCATCAGCGTCCTGTCGATGCTGATGGGGCTGCTGCTCGGTGTGCTCTTCGCCGTCATGCGGCTCTCCAAGAACCCGGTGACAGGCGGCGTCGCCTGGCTCTACATCTGGTTCTTCCGCGGCACCCCGGTCTATGTACAGCTGCTCATCTGGTTCAACCTGGCGCTGATCTTCCCGGTCCTGAACCTCGGCCCGATCTACAAGAACAACATGGTCGACGTCATGACCCCGTTCGTGGCCGCCCTGCTGGGGCTCGGTCTGAACGAGGGCGCCTACATGGCCGAGATCGTGCGGGCCGGCATCCAGTCGGTCGACGAGGGCCAGACCGAGGCGTCGCACGCCCTGGGCATGAAGCAGGGCCAGACCATGCGCCGCGTGGTGCTGCCGCAGGCCATGCGGGTGATCATCCCGCCGAGCGGCAACGAGTTCATCAACATGCTCAAGACGTCCTCGCTGGTCGTCGCCGTCCAGTACCAGGACCTGCTGCGCAGCGCGCAGGACATCGCCGCGAGTTCCTTCGCGACCATGGAGATGTTCTTCGTCGCGTCCATCTGGTACCTCGCCCTGACCAGCGTGTTCAGCGTCGGCCAGTACTACCTGGAACGCCGCTTCGCCCGGGGCTCGCTGCGCAGTCTGCCGCTCACCCCGTGGCAGAAGATCAAGGCGAATCTCAGCACGTTGCGCCGTCCGGAGGTGGCCCGATGACCGTTCAGCCCATGGTCAAGGCCGAGGCCGTCCACAAGTCGTTCGGCCTGGCGCACATCCTCAAGGGGATCGAGCTGGAGGTCGCGCCGCGCGAGGTGTTCTGCCTCGTCGGCCCGTCCGGCTCGGGCAAGTCCACCTTCCTGCGGTGCATCAACCACCTGGAGCAGATCAACGCCGGCCGCCTGTGGGTGGACGGCGAGCTGGTCGGCTACCGGCAGAAGGGCGACAAGCTCTACGAGCTGAAGGACAGCGAGGTCGCGGCGAAGCGGCGGGACATCGGCATGGTGTTCCAGCGCTTCAACCTCTTCCCGCACATGACGGCGATCGAGAACGTCATGGAAGCCCCGATGCAGGTCAAGGGCGAGTCGAAGGCGACCGCCCGGGCCCGCGCGGAGCGGCTGCTCGACCGGGTCGGCCTGGCCGACAAGGCGGCCAACTACCCCTCGCAGCTGTCCGGCGGACAGCAGCAGCGGGTGGCCATCGCCCGCGCGCTGGCGATGGAGCCGAAGCTGATGCTCTTCGACGAGCCGACCTCCGCGCTCGACCCGGAGCTCGTCGGTGACGTCCTCGACGTCATGCGCGGGCTCGCCGAGGACGGCATGACGATGATCGTCGTCACCCATGAGATGGGCTTCGCCCGCGAGGTGGGCGACGCGCTGGTCTTCATGGACGACGGCATCGTCGTCGAGGCGGGGAACCCCCGTGACGTCCTGAACAACCCGCAGCACGACCGCACCAAGGCGTTCCTGTCCAAGGTGCTGTGACCCGAACGGACGAGGCCGGACGGCCGGGCCGCGAGCCCGGCCGTCCGGCCTTCTCCTGTCCGGGGCGGCGCGCGTTGTTCCGCGCGTTATTTCAGGCCGAGCACCAGCGCGTCGGGGACCGAGCGCCAGACGGCGCGGGCCTCGGCGAAGCCGGCGTCGCGGAGCGCCTGGGCGTGCCATTCGACGGAGTGCGGCTCGCCGTCGGCGTGCGAGCCGAAGATCTCGTAGCGCTCGGCGACCGGTCCGGCCAGCAGCTCGTCCTGGCGGGCCAGGTCCCACCACTCGGTCCAGTCCAGCACGCCCTCCGCCTTCTCCCGCGCCATGCGCGCGTGCCGCAGCGCCCGCTCCGCCTCGTTGATCCGGGGCGTGGATTCGTCGGGCGCGTGGTCGGCGTTCATGAAGACCCCGCCGGGCCGCAGGACGCCGGCGACCCGGCCGTACAGCTCGCGCAGCGGATCCGTCCGCAGCCAGTGCAGCGCCGTCGCGGTGAGGACGGCGTCGTACTCCCGGTGCGGGAGCCGGTCGGTCCACCGCGGGTCGCGCAGATCGGCGGTGACGAACTCGATCCGCGACTCGCCCTCGAAGTGCCCCCGGGCGATGGTCAGCAGGGCCGGATCGAGGTCGACGCCGGTGGATCGCGCCTCGGGGAAGCGCCGCAGCACGCGGTCCGAGATACTGCCCGTGCCGCACGCGAGGTCCAGCACCTTGGGCGCGGGCCCGACCAATGCCTCGACCATGTCCAGCATCACCCGGAACCGCTCCTCGCGGTCCGGCAGGTACCACTCCTGCTGGCGGTCCCAGCTCTTCTGCCAGCTCTGCCAGTCCGCGGTGCGCACCGCGGGTGCCGTCGGTGCCGCCGGTGTACCCGTCATCGCCGTCTCCCCCGTTCGTAATACCCTGATAGCTACCTCGACCATTACTGAGCCTAGAACGCACGCGTAAGGATCACAAGTGGAACTGGCCTATTACTCGGACTACGCCGTGCGCCTGGTGAACAGCGAGGAGCCGGAACGCGGGACGGACGACCTCACCGGCGTCGACGCCGTCCGCGCGCTCTTCGGCGCCAGCACCCAGGCCGCCGCGCGCAGCACCGACGCCGACGTGCCCCGGCTGCGCGCCGTACGCACCCGGCTGCGCGGGGTCTTCGAGGCCGCCGACGAGGGCGACGAGGTACGCGCCGTGGACCTGCTCAACGCGCTGCTGCTGGAGTTCCCGGTCAGCCCGCAGATCTCCGGGCACGAACACCTCGACGAGACCGGCCGGCCCGACTGGCACATGCACCTCGCCGACCACGCCGCCACCGCCACCGCGGGATACGCCGCCACCGCCTGCATGGGGCTGGCCTTCCAGCTGACCGAACTGGGCGTGGACCGGCTGGGCATCTGCGAGGCGGCCCCCTGCCGCAACGCCTATGTCGACACATCGACCAACAGATCCCGCCGCTACTGCTCCGACCGCTGCGCGACCCGCGCGAACGTGGCGGCCTACCGCGCCCGCAAGCGCCTGGAGAACGAACGGTCCGCGCTCAGCGGCCGCACACAGGACGCCGCCCACGACAGCACCCCGGCCACCGACCTCTGAAGCTCCCGGGGCGGCCGGAACCGCACCAGGGCCCGGGCGAGCACCAACTCGTCCGGCACCGTGCCGAATACGCTGCTGTCCGCGATCGGCCCGAAGGGATTGTCGGCGAGCACCCACCAGCCGCCCTCACGGCGCTCGACCGCCCGCTTCACGATGAGCAGGTCCTGCTGCAGCGGGTGCCGCAGGACCACGACGTCACCCTCCCGGACGTCCGCCGGGCCGTTGACGTTTCGCACGAACAGCCGATCGCCCTCGTAGAGCGTCGGGACCATCGAAGGACCGGTCACCTCGACCGCGTAGACCGGTCGGACCCGCCGTTCCCGCATGCTGCGCCTCCTCGTCCCTTCCTCCACCAGCCCCAGGGTGACACCAGACTTTTGTCCTAAGCCACATGGGGCACCCGAGAAAACGACTCTCCCAGGGAGTAATCTCCCACCTGGAAAGACGATCACAAGGAAGGACAGCCATGTTCTCTCGCCTGTTCGCGCCCAAGGTTAAGGTCAGCGCCCACTGCGACCTGCCCTGCGGCGTATACGACCCGGCCCAGGCCCGCATCGAGGCCGAGTCGGTCAAGGCCGTCCAGGAGAAGTACCAGGCCAACGAGGACCCGGACTTCCGGACCCGCGCCATCATCATCAAGGAGCAGCGCGCGGAGCTCGCCAAGCACCACATCTCGGTGCTGTGGAGCGACTACTTCAAGCCGCCGCACTTCGAGAAGTACCCGGAGCTGCACCAGCTCATCAACGACGCCCTCAAGGCAGGCAGTGCTGCCAAGGCGTCGAACGACCCGAAGACCGGCGAGAAGCTCCTCGAGCTGATCGCCCAGATCGACACCATCTTCTGGGAGACCAAGAAGGCCTGAGCTCCACCGGGGCCCTCGGCCTGTGACAACACCACGGTCACAGACCATTCGCCCGTACCCGGTCCGCGTTCGCGTACCGGGTACGGGCGTTCTCGCGTTCCGGGCCCGGGTGTTCAGGCGCGGTCGCTCTCCAGGGCCTGATGGGTGACGCGCAGGGCGTGGTCGGACTTCTCGTAGGTGCGCTGCGCCACGCAGACGAAGAGGCAGTCGACGACGACCAGTTGGCTGATCCGGCTGGCCATCGCGCCGGGCCGGAAGGTCGTCTCGCGGCCCGCCGACGCCAGGACGAAGTCGGCCAGCCGGGCGGCCGACGACTGCGGGTGGTTGGTGATGACGACGGTGGTCGCGCCCTCCGCGGCGGCCCGGCGCAGCGGCTCCAGGACGTCGCGGCTCTCGCCGGAGTGCGACACGGCGAGGAAGACGTCACCGGGGCCGAGCAGCACCGCGCTGGTCAGCGCGGACTGGGAGTCGCCGTGTGCGTGGCAGGGCCGTCCTATGCGCTGCAGCTTCTGGTGCAGGTCCTGCGCGACCAGCCCGGACGCGCCGACGCCGGCGATGTGCAGCTGGCCGTCGCCGCAGACCGCGAGCACGGCGCCCAGCAACTGCCCCGGATCGAGCTGGGTCTCGGTCTCCAGGACGGCCTGGGACTCGGTGTGCACCAGCTTGGCCATCACTTCCGCGGGTGAGTCCTGCCGGGTGATCCCCGAGGTCAGGGTCGAGCGCGGGGGCTGCCGGGCGGCCGAGGCGGCCAGCGCCAGCCGGAGCTCGGGGTAGCCGGAGAAGCCCAGCGCCCTGGCGGTCCTGACGATCGACGAGTCGCTGGTGCCGGCCAGCGCGCTCAGTTCGGAGATCGTGCTGCGGGCGACCTGGGCCGGGTCCTCGACGATCAGCCGGGCGATGCGCGCGGAGGCGGGTGTCAGCGAGGGCAGCAGCCCGCGTACCGTCGCGGCGAGCCCGTCGCCGGGCCCGGCCGGGGATTCCCGCTCCCGCTCCAGGCCCGGGCCGCCGGAGAGGTCTGTGCCGTTCGTGCCGTCCGTCTTCACGGGAGAAGAATGCACCGGGGGCGGCCCTTTTCGGGAGCTTCTTCCGCGGCCCGGGGGACTTGTGAGGCCATTGCGGCGGTTTGCGACCCGCGGGCTGCCGACCTCACCCGTGCGGGTGACAATGACGAGGTGACCGCCACCGGCCTGCCGCTCGACGCGCTGCGACCCCGGCTGCCCTCACCGCTGGTCGCGATCGAGGACGCCCGGCTCGCGCGGCACGGCGTCCGGTTGCTGCTGAAGCGGGACGATCTGATCCATCCGGACCTGCCGGGCAACAAATGGCGCAAGCTGCGGCTCAACCTCCAGGCCGCCGCGGACGCCGGCCACGACACCCTGCTGACGTTCGGCGGCGCCTACTCCAACCATCTGCGCGCGACCGCGGCCGCCGGACGGCTGCTCGGCTTCACGACCATCGGCGTCGTACGCGGCGACGAGCTGGCCCGGCGCCCGCTGAACGACTCGCTGGCCCGCGCCGCGGCCGACGGCATGCGGCTGGCCTTCGTCGACCGGACCACGTACCGCCGCAAGGCCGAGCCGGACGTCGCCGAAGAGCTGCGGGAGCGCTTCGGCCGCTGCTACGTGGTGCCCGAGGGCGGCAGCAACGCGCTGGCGGCCCAGGGCTGTGCCGAGCTGGGCCGGGAGCTGCGCGGCGAGGCGGACGTCGTCGCGGTGGCCTGCGGCACCGGGGGCACGCTGGCCGGGCTGGCCGCGGGGCTGGCGCCCGGCGGCCAGCGCGCGATCGGCTTCCCGGTCCTCAAGGGCGGCTTCCTCGGCGCCGCCGTCCAGCGGCTGCAGGAGGACGCGTTCGGCGGGCGGACCGGCGACTGGACGCTCGACGAGCGCTTCCACCACGGCGGGTACGCCCGCACCACCCCCGGCCTGGACGCCTTCGCGGCGGACTTCGCCGTCCGGCACGGCCTGGTCCCGGACCGCGTCTACGTGGCGAAGATGCTGCACGGCCTGTTCACCCTGGCGGACGAGGGGGCCTTCTCCCCCGGCACCCGCCTCGCGGCCGTCGTGACCGGATGAGGCATGACCGGATGAGGACGGACAACGCGTGCTGATCGAACGCGCCTACGCGCATGTTCCCGCCACCGACGAGTTCCCGCCCGGCGTCTGGCCCTGGCGGGTCCCCGCCGTCGCCCAGCTGCTCGACGGCGGGCTGCGCTTCACCTCCCCGATCACCTTCCTCGTCGGCGAGAACGGCTCCGGCAAGTCCACCCTCGTCGAGGCGCTCGCGGAGGGCTTCGGCCTGGACTCGTACGGCGGCCGGGCCGGATACAAGTACGCGAGCAACCGCGAGAAGCCCGATCTGGGCCAGCGGATCCGCTTCGACGCCACCCGGTCCGGCCGCCGCATGCTCGACGGCCCCCGCACCCGCCGCAAGGGCTTCTTCCTGCGCGCGGAGACCGCCCTGGACGCCCTGGAGCGCGAGGACGTCGCCGTGCACACCATGAGCCACGGAGAGGGCTTCCTGACGGCCTTCCGCGAGATGTTCCGGCAGCCCGGCCTGTACGTGATGGACGAGCCGGAGGCGGCGCTCTCCTTCACGTCCTGTCTGCACCTGGTGGGCCTGATGCACGAGCTCGCCGGCACCGGCGCCCAGGTGATCTGCGCCACTCACTCACCGCTGCTGACCGCGACCCCGGGCGCCACGATCCTCGAGATCGGCGAGGACGGAGCGCATTCCGCGCGCTGGGAGGACCTGGCGATCGTCGACCACTGGCGCCGGTATCTGACCGATCCCAACGCTTACCTGCGCCACATCATCGGGACGTAACCTGGGCTCATGATCCGAGCCGCCACCCCCGCCGACGTCCCGGCGATCCACGCCATGATCCGCGAACTCGCGGAGTACGAAAAGGCGCTGGCGGAAGCCCGCGCGACGCCGGAGCAACTGCACGACGCCCTTTTCTGCGAGCACCCGGCGATCTTCGCCCTGATCGCGGAGGACGATTCCACGGACGCGCCCGCAGCCGGCCCCGAGGACGTATCCGGTGATTCATCCGGGGACCGCACGGTGGGATTCGCCCTGTGGTTCCGGAATTTCTCCACCTGGACGGGCACACACGGGGTGTACCTGGAGGATCTGTACGTAAAGCCCGAAGCGCGCGGCGGCGGCCACGGCAAGGCACTCCTGGCCGAACTGGCCTCGATCTGCGTCACACGCGGCTACGAGCGCTTCGAATGGGCAGTACTGGACTGGAACGATCCCGCGATCGGCTTCTACCGCTCCATCGGCGCCTTCGGACAGGACGGCTGGACCGTGCAACGACTGACCGGCGAACCGCTCCGCACCCTCGCCGACCTGGCAGTCCACCCGGGCGTGGGCAACGATGCGACATCTCTTTCGAATTGAGACCGCACACCCCTAGCCACGTTGCGTACCCATACGCTTACCATGGGTGACAGTCGTGGGGTGTCGGGCCAGGGCTCACCCATGGCGGCGGCAGTGCTCCGTCCGGGCGACATCAGGGCACAGATCGCGATAGCGTCGCTGGCGAACCAGAGCAATCACTGTGTGCCACCTTGGAGGTGAGGGTGTCCCAGATCGCAGGCGAGCCCGGGACGAAGGACTTCGTTGAGGTCCGGCTGCCCGCGGCGGGGGCCTATCTGTCGGTGTTGCGTACGGCTACGGCCGGACTCGCGGCACGGCTGGACTTCACCCTCGACGAGATCGAAGACCTGCGCATCGCCGTGGACGAGGCGTGCGCGATCCTGCTGCAGCAGGCCGTTCCCGGCAGCGTATTGAGTTGCGTCTTCCGACTCGTCGGAGACGCTCTGTGGGTGAGAGTTTCGGCGCCCACGACCGATGGTCGCGCTCCGGAGCGGGACACCTTCGCCTGGACAGTGCTCTCCGCACTGGCGGGCGAGGTGGATGCCACGGTCGCGGAGGACAAGACCGTCAGCATCAGCCTGCACAAGAAGCGCGGTGCCGGCCCCGGACAGTCGTGAGGTCCCCAGATGCAGGCAGCCCGCAGGCGCGGACCCGAAGCAGGTCAGCGTGTCCCGGTCCCCCGAAGGGCCGGTAACGGTACAACCGTGCACGGAACGGGGAAACGCCATGAGTGCTGATCTTTCCCGGGAGGCAGCTCCCGGACCCCCGGCGGACAGCAGCACGCCCGCGGTGCGGGGCCGTGCCGCCGTACCCGCCCAGGCGTCGCCCGCCGGGGCGGTCGGGCGGTATGCGGCGCGGCAGCACCCCGGGTCCCGTACGGATGGAATGGACGCGGCGGAGCAGGCGGATCCCATGGACCAGCAAGAGCAGCACGACCCGCATGACCGGGCCGGCGCCCGAGCGCTCTTCGTGGAGCTGAGCAAGCTCCCGGACGGCTCACCGGAACGCGCCGAGCTGCGCAATCGGCTGGTGCGTATGCACCTGCCCCTGGTGGAGCACCTGGCGCGGCGTTTCCGCAACCGCGGGGAGCCGCTGGACGACCTCACCCAGGTCGCCACCATCGGTCTGATCAAGTCCGTCGACCGCTTCGACGTGGACCGCGGCGTGGAGTTCTCCACGTACGCGACCCCCACGGTCGTCGGCGAGATCAAACGTCACTTCAGGGACAAGGGCTGGGCGGTCCGCGTCCCCCGCAGGCTCCAGGAGCTGCGGCTGGCCCTGACCACCGCCACCGGAGAGCTCTCCCAGCGCTTCGGCCGGGCGCCGACCGTGCACGAGCTGGCGGTCCAGCTCAAGATCACGGAGGAGGAGGTGCTGGAGGGCCTCGAATCCGCGAACGCCTACAGCACCCTGTCCCTCGACGTTCCGGACACCGACGACGACTCCCCGGCCGTCGCGGACACCCTCGGGGCCATGGACGAGGCGCTCGAAGGCGTCGAGTACCGGGAATCGCTCAAACCGCTCCTGGAGTCGCTGCCGCCCCGGGAGAAGAAGATCCTCATGCTGCGGTTCTTCGGCAACATGACCCAGTCGCAGATCGCCATCGAGGTCGGCATCTCCCAGATGCACGTCTCCCGGCTGCTGGCCCGCACTCTCATGCAGCTCCGCGAGAAGCTCCTCGTCGAGGAGTAGCCCATGACGCCTGCCGGACAGCTTCCTGAGGCGTCCGGCAGGCCCAGGGCGTAGAAACTCAGGCCGCGGAGACCTAGGCCTGGCTGCGGTCGCCGATCCCCAGGGCGGCGGTCGTGGCGGGGTGGACGAGCAGGACCAGCCCGGCCAGCGCCATGAGGGCCAGCGCGACGCCGGCCGCGACGAGCGCCGCCGCGCCGTGCACGAGCGTCCAGGCCACCGGCAGCGCCAGCAGCTGGATGATCAGCGCGGGGCCGCGGCTCCAGCGCCGGGCGTGCAGCAGCCCGTACGCCGCCGCCAGCGGGATCGCGCCGAGGGCGAGAACGGTGAGCGCACCCACCACGGCGTTGCGGACGTTGTCGGAGTGACCGGTCAGCGCCAGCACCAGCAGCACGAGCCCGCAGGCCGCGAGGGCGAGCCCTTCGAGGGCCGCGAGGCCCGCGGCGGCGGTCAGCCGGCGCGGTTTGGGTGACGGGGTCGGGGGGATCTGGCTCACACCGGCCAGCGTAGCCCGGTGTACTTATGGGTAGGTACGCTTCCCCTCATGCGCGCACTTCTCGTGGTCAACCCTGCTGCCACCACCACCAGTGCGCGGGTCCGTGACGTTCTGGCCCACGCACTCGCCAGCGATCTGAAGCTGGAAGTGGCCGCCACCGAGTACCGCGGCCACGCCCGGGATCTCGCCCGGCAGGCCGCCGAGGGCGGCGAGATCGAACTGGTCGTCGCGCTGGGCGGTGACGGCACGGTCAACGAAGTGGTCAACGGACTGCTGCACAACGGACCCGATCCCGACCGGCTGCCGCAGCTGGCCGTGGTCCCCGGCGGCTCGACCAATGTCTTCGCGCGCGCCCTGGGACTGCCCAATGACGCCGTCGAGGCGACCGGGGCACTGCTGGACGCCCTGCACGACCAGTCGTCGCGCACGGTCGGCCTGGGACTGGTGAGCGGCACGCCCGGTACGGAGGACGAGGGAGTGCCCTCGCGCTGGTTCACCTTCTGCGCCGGGCTGGGTTTCGACGCCGGCGTGGTCGGCCGGGTCGAACAGCAGCGGGATCAAGGGAAGCGCTCGACGCACGCGCTCTACATGCGCCAGGTGATGCGCCAGTTCCTGGCGGAGACGCACCGGCGGGGCGGTTCGATCACGCTGGAGCGCCCGGACGAGGACCCGGTCACCGGGCTGGTGCTGGCCATAGTCTGCAACACCGCTCCCTGGACCTACCTGGGCAATCGTCCGGTGTACGCGTCCCCCGAGGCCTCCTTCGACACCGGCCTCGACCTGCTCGGAGTCTCGAAGATGTCGACGACGTCAGCGATGCGTTACGCCACGCAACTGCTGCGTTCGACCCCCGATCGAGGCCCGCACGGTAAGCATGTGGCGTCCGTCCACGACCTGACGGACTTCACCTTGCATTCGCAGGCTCCACTCCCGTTCCAGGTGGACGGCGACCACCTGGGGCTGCGAACCAGCGCAACCTTCACAGGCGTACGCCGTGCACTGCGTGTGATTGTGTAAGCGGAAGAGCCCAAAGTCCTTTTACTCGAACGTTTAGGCTGCCCTGCACCCCATGGAAGTACGGCTGTGATGCAGGCGACACCGAGGAATCAAAAAAAACTTTCCTGAAGGGGTTGTATCCGCAGCCCAGGTTTGCGAGTCTCTACATGGCGATCGGGACGGCCAACAACCGGAGTCCCTTGAGAGCCCGAATCCACCACCTCACACCAGCGGGACTGCACCAGGTAACTGGGCGTAGTGCCGTGCCCTGTGAGGGGATTCGTGAAAGCGTTCACATTCACAAGCAACGTGCTTGTCACAAAGGAGTTGGAGCAGCCATGGACTGGCGTCATCGCGCCGTTTGCCGCGAGGAAGACCCGGAACTCTTCTTCCCCATCGGCAACACCGGTCCTGCGCTGCTGCAGATCGAGGAAGCCAAGGCCGTCTGCCGCCGCTGCCCCGTCATGGAGCAGTGCCTGCAGTGGGCGCTGGAGAGCGGCCAGGACGCAGGCGTCTGGGGTGGCCTCAGCGAGGACGAGCGTCGCGCAATGAAGCGCCGCGCCGCCCGCAACAGGGCCCGCAACGCCAGCGTCTGACGCCCCGCTTTACCCCCGAGCCGCAGCGCGCAGCACCCGAATTCGTACGCGCAGCACACAGCATCCGGTAAGCCCCGACCGCCTGGCGGTCGGGGCTTACTGCTGTTCTCCCCCGACCACCGGCACCGGAATTACGCCTCGGCCGGAAGTTCCAGCACGACCCTGGTGCCGCCCTCCGGCGCCGGGACCATGTCGAACGTGCCGGACAGTTCGCCGACCACCAGGGTGCGGACGATCTGCAGTCCCAGATTTCCGGCGCGCTGCGGGTTGAAGCCCTCCGGCAGCCCGCGGCCGTTGTCCTGGACGGTGATGATCAGCTTGTCGCGGCCGGCCGTCGCCCCCACCTCGACCGTGCCGCTCTCCCCCGGGCCGAAGCCGTGCTCCAGCGCGTTCTGCAGCAGTTCGGTGAGAACCATCGCCAGCGGGGTGGCGACCTCGGCGGTCAGGATGCCGAAGCGCCCGGTGCGGCGGGCCGTGACGCGGCCGGGTGAGATCTCGGCGACCATCGAGAGCACCCGGTCGGCGATGTCGTCGAACTCGACGCGCTCGTCCAGGTTCTGGGAGAGCGTCTCGTGCACGATCGCGATCGAGCCGACCCGGCGGACCGCTTCCTCCAGCGCCTCGCGCGCCTTGTCGGAATCCATCCGGCGGGCCTGCAGCCGCAGCAGTGCGGCGACGGTCTGCAGATTGTTCTTCACCCGGTGGTGGATCTCCCGGATGGTGGCGTCCTTGGTCATCAACTCGCGTTCGCGGCGCCGCAGCTCGGTGACATCGCGCAGCAGGACGAGTGAGCCGATGTGGGTGCCCTTGGGCCGCAGCGGGATGGTGCGCAGCTGGATGACGCCGTCGCCACCCTCGACCTCGGCCTCACGAGGCGCCCAGCCGCTGGCGAGTTTGACCATCGCCTCGTCCACCGGGCCGCGGGCGGGGGCGAGTTCGGCGGTGGTCGCGCCGAGGTGCAGTCCGACGATGTCGGCGGCGAGGCCCAGCCGGTGGTACGCGGAGAGCGCGTTGGGACTGGCGTACTGCACGATGCCGTCCGCGTCGAGCCGGATCAGACCGTCGCCGGCGCGCGGCGCCGCGTCCATGTCGACCTGCTCGGCGGGGAACGGGAAGGAGCCGGCGGCGATCATCTGCGCCAGGTCCGAGGCGCTCTGCAGATAGGTGAGCTCGAGCCGGCTGGGGGTGCGGACGGTCAGCAGGTTGGTGTTGCGGGCGATCACGCCCAGCACCCGGCCCTCGCGGCGGACCGGGATCGACTCGACCCGGACCGGGACCTCGTCACGCCATTCGGGGTCGCCCTCACGGACGATCCGGCCCTCGTCCAGCGCCGCGTCCAGCATGGGACGGCGGCCGCGCGGCACCAGATGGCCGACCATGTCGTCCTGGTACGAGGTCGGTCCGGTGTTCGGCCGCATCTGGGCGACCGAGACATAGCGTGTGCCGTCCAGGGTGGGCACCCACAGGACGAGGTCGGCGAAGGACAGGTCGGAGAGCAGCTGCCACTCGGAGACCAGCAGGTGGAGCCATTCGAGATCGGAGTCGTCGAGGCCGGTGTGCTGGCGTACGAGGTCGTTCATGGAGGGCACGTCTGCGAGCGTACAGGCCAATTCGCGCCATCCGTGCCGGGCCTTTTTTCCACCGATGGCCGCGATTCCATGGACAAGGACGAATGGTCTAGTCCACAATGGACCGAACAGACCTCCATCCTCCCCGCACAGGAGGGTGGATCGAGGCCAGGCGTTCTCTGCCCTGACTACGCCGTGGCCTCACCGGTCGGCCCTAACGGGCCACGGGGAACCGCACACCCCGTCGGCCACGGCGTCGACAGCAGCTCCGGGCTGCGGTGCTGGAAGGGCTGAGGGTCCCTTCCCGGCGCCGCGGCCCGTGGCGTTTTCCGGGCACCGGCCCCGTTCCCGCCGGGGCCCGCTCCCTCCCCGCTCACACGCGGAAGGCCCCGTCGCAGCACGCGACGGGGCCTTTCCCGTTCCACACGGCCGGGGCCGCGGTCAGTGCGTTTCCGTCACCTTGGCGAGGGCGCGCGGGGCGTCCGGGTCCTGGCCGCGGGCGATGGTGACCTCGTAGGCCAGCATCTGCAGCGGCAGGATCTCCAGGATCGGCTGGACCTCCTCGGCGACCCCCTTCGTCGGCAGGGCGAAGCCCGCTGAGGCGGCGTCCACCTGGGCCTGGGGGCCGATGACCACCAGGTCCGCGCCCCGGCCGCGCAGCCGGTCCAGGACCGGCTGGAGGGCCTCTCCGCCCCTGCCCTCGGTGACGATGGCGATCACCGGCGAGATGTTGTCGACCATGGCCAGCGGGCCGTGCAGCAGATCCGCGCCCGAGTACGCCAGGGCCGGGATGTAGCTGGTCTCCATCAGCTTCAGCGCGGCCTCCCGCGCGGTCGGGTAGCCGTAGCCGCGGGAGGTGATGACCATGCGCTCCGCGAAGCGGTAGCGGCCGGCCAGCGCCTTGACCTCGGCGCCGCGCGCCAGGATCCCCTCGGCCAGTTCCGGCAGCACCTCGGCGGCGGAGCCGTCACCACCGCGCAGGCCCTCCACGAACAGGTACAGGGCCAGCAGCTCGGCGGTGTACGTCTTGGTCGCCGGGAGCGCCTTCTCCGGTCCTGCCAGCACGTCGATGTGGAACTCGGAGACCTCGGCGAGCGGGGACTCCGGGTTGTTCGTCACCGCGACGGTGATCGCACCGGCCTCGCGGGCCGCCCGGGTGGAGGCCACCAGGTCGGGCGAGCCACCGGACTGGCTGACGGTGATGACCAGGCAGTCCGTGAGGTCCGGCGTCGCGCCGTACGCGGTGGTGGTCGACATCGAGGTCAGCCCCGCGGGCTTCCCGAGCAGCACCTCGATCAGGTACTTCGCGTACAGCGCCGCGTTGTCGGACGTACCGCGGGCGGTGAGCAGCACGAAGCGCGGGTTGCGCGCCGCGACCTTCGCGGCGACCGCGCGGATCCGCGGCGCACCCCGCTCCAGGATGCGCCGCAGTACGGCGGGCTGCTCGGCCATCTCGCCGGACATGATCCGGCCCGGTATCAGAATCTTCCGGTCCGGCGTCGGGGCGGACATGCGGTGGGCCTCCAGGCTGTTGCGAATCTCCTCCGCGCCGGTCAGAGCCCGGCTTCCTTGCCGGCGATGACCTCCGCGGCTGCTCGCCCGCACACACGGGCAGCGCCATGGGTCGCGATGTGCAGCGCGCCGGAGGGCGGCGCCTGGGGCACCCCCATCTCCACCACGACCGTGTCGGGCCGGGCGGCGAGCAGGGCGTCCAGAGCGTCGGCCATCCACGCGTGGCGGTGCACGTCGCGGACCACTGCGACGATCCTACGGTCGGACGCGGACTGCAGCACTTTCGCGCAGAGGGCGTCCGCCCCGCCGGCCTCGGCGTCCGCCGCGCGGAAGGTGCCGGTCACGGTGCCGGGCAGCAGCCGCTCCAGTTCCGCGGCCACCCCCCAGGGCGTCTCGGCGCCGACCGCGATGTTCGCGACCGGGGTGAAGGCGGCCACGTACGGCGCGGTCGCGATCGGTACGTACTCCTCCGTACGGGTCACCCGCACGGCCCGGCGGGCCGCGATGAGGCCGACCTCGGGGTCGGGTGCGGTCCCCTCCGCCGCACCCGACCGCTCGGCCGTCCATGCCGCGAGCGACCGCACCCGGGCGGCGGCGTCGGCAAGCCGCTCCTCGGGCAGATCGCCGTCGCGCACCGCACGCACGATGGCGTCGCGGAGCCGCAGCACGGTCTCCTCGTCGGCGAGACCTCCGCCGACACAGATGGCGTCGGCACCGGCCAGCAGCGCCATGACGGTGCCGCGCTCGATGCCGTACGTCGCCGCGATGGCCTGCATCTCGATGCCGTCGGTGACGATGAGTCCGTCGTAACCGAGGCCGCCCTCCGCGGCGGGCGCGCGCAGCAGCCCGTTGAGCGCGCTGGGGCTGAGCGTGGCGGGCCGGTCCGGGTCGAGGGCCGGCACCAGGATGTGGGCGCTCATCACGGCCTTGGTCCCGGCTGCGACGGCGGCCCGGAACGGCACCAGTTCACGGTCCTGCAGGGTCTGCAGGCCGACCTCGATGTTGGGCATCGAGTGGTGCGAGTCGACGGCCGTGTCGCCGTGGCCGGGGAAGTGCTTGGTGCAGGCCGCCACCCCGGCGGACTGCAGACCGGTGATGTACGCGGCGGTGTTGCGTGCGACGAGGTGCGGGTCCGAGCCGAAGGACCGTACGCCGATCACCGGGTTGCCGGGGTCGGAGTTGACGTCCGCGGACGGCGCCCAGTTGAAGTTGACCCCGCAGGTGCCGAGCCGGCGGCCGAGCTCCGCCGCCACCTCCTGCGTCAGGTCCGCGTCGTCGACCGCGCCGAGCGCGAGGTTGCCGGGGAAGGACGAGCCGGTCCGCGCTTCGAGGCGGGTGACGTCACCGCCCTCCTCGTCGGCCGCGACCAGCACGTCCGCCCGTACCGCGCGCAACTGCGCGGTGAGCGCGGACAGCTGCTCGGGCGATTCGATGTTCCGGGCGAACAGCGCCACGGAGCCGAGGCCTTCGGCGAGCCGGAGCAGCAGCCACTCGGGTGCGGTGGTCCCGATGAATCCCGGCTGCAGGACGGCGAGCGCGTCCCGGATGAGGGTGTCGGGGGCGGAGTCGGTAGAAATGACGGTCATCCCTTCACCGCCCCGGCGGTCAGACCGGAAGCGACCTTGCGCTGGACCATGACGAAGAAGATCACCACGGGCAGGGCCACCAGGATGGAGCCCGCCATCAGCGCGCCGAAGTCGGTGCCGCGCTGACCGGTGAAGTTCAGCAGCCAAATGCTGAGTGTGTACTTGTCGTTGTCCTGGAGGAGGACGTAAGCGAAAAGGTATTCGTTCCAGGCCGTCATCAGGGCGTAGATCGAGGCGGCGACCAGGCCGGGTGCCAGCAGCGGGAAGACCACGCGGCGGAAGGCGGCCATCTGGCTGCAGCCGTCGACCATGGCCGACTCCTCCAGCTCCTTGGGGATGTTGACGATGAATCCGCGCAGCATCCACACCGAGAAGGGCAGCGTCGTCGCCGCGTACACGACGATGACGCCCCAGTACTGGTTCAGCCCGCCCATGTCGTTGAGCTGGATGTAGATGGGGATCAGCATCGAGGTGCCGGGGATCATCTGGATCAGCAGCAGCGTGATCATCAGCCCGCGGCGGCCCCAGAAGTGGAAGCGGCCCAGCGCGTAGGCGGCGAGCAGCCCGACGCCGATGGCGATGATGACGCTGAACAGCGAGATGATCACGCTGCTCTTCACGTTGTCCCAGAAGTTGGGCATGTCCATCGCCCGGTGGAACTGGTCGAACGTGATCGAGCTCGGCCAGAGCTTCTGGTGGTAGCTGAGGATCTCGGTGCTGGGCCGGAGCGCGGTGATGACCATCCAGTAGACCGGGAAGCCCATGACCACGAAGGTGAGCAGGCCGAGGATGTTCCAGCCGGTGCGGTTCTTCTTCTTGCTCTTGTAGGTGACCTTGGCGGCGGTAGTCACTCGACCTCTCCGATCTTCATCAGCTGGCGCAGGTAGTAGACGGAGACGCCGGACAGCATCACCACGGTGATGATGGAGATCGCGGCACCCGTGCTGAAGGAGTTACTGGTGAACGCCTGGGTGAAGGAGTAGAGGCCCAGCAGCTGGTAGTCCGGCTCCGGGTGGTTGTTGCGCATCAGCAGCACCTGGCCGAGCACACCGAAGTCCCAGATGATCGACAGCGTCGTGGTCATGACGAAGACCGGCTTGATCACCGGGAAGGTGACGAACCGGAAGATGCCGAAGCCGCTGGCGCCGTCGATCCTGGCCGCCTCCTCCAGCTCCTTGGGCACCTGGGTGAGCGCCGAGTGCAGGCTGATGGCGATGAACGGGATGGCCGCCCAGACCACCAGGGCGGCGATGATCGCCAGCCCCGAGGTGGGGTTGAGGAACCAGTTGTGGCCGGCGTAGTCGACCCCGGGGAGCTTGCTGAGCAGCTCGTTGACCAGCCCGTAGTCCGAGTCGAACATGAACTTGAAGACCGAGGTGGAGACCAGCAGCGGCATCGCCCAGACGGCGACCATCGCGCTGGTGATCATCACCCGGAGCCAGGGCGACACCCGTTGCAGCAGCATGGCTATGAGCAGCCCGAGCAACATGGTGAAGAAGACACAGACGACGACGAAGACGACCGTGCGGATGAACACATGCCAGAACTCGGAGTCGCCGAGGATCGTCGTGTACTGGTCGAGACCGACCCACGGCGGTGTCGTGCCGCCCCACAGGTTGTTGCGCCGCATGTCCTGGAAGGACAGCACCACGGTGTCGATCAGCGGCCAGCCGAGCACGCCCGCCATGACCACCAGGGCCGGAGTGATCAGCAAGTACGGCAGGGTTCTGTTCTGCCGGGTGGCCGGCCGGCGGCGGGCCCCCCGCCCGGATGCGGGCCGGTCCTGAGCCGGCGGCGGGCTCTTCACGAGACCCCGCTCCAGCGGCTCGGTGGCATGCGTGTCGGCGGCACTCATCTCGCTGACCTTTCTTCGTCGTCCATGCCGGGTGCGGAGGCGGACGGCCCACATCCGTGGACCGTCCGCGCTCGCAGCGCCTGTTTCCCCGCCCCCCACGGGCGAGGCCTGGGATCAGGAGGCGTTGTTGATCAGCGAGTTGATCTTGTCGTCGGCCGCCTTGGTGGCGTCGGCGATGGACTTGCCCTTGATGATGTCGAGCAGCATGTTCTTGAGGATGTTCTGCTTCTCGATCGTGGCCCAGCCCGGAGCGATCGGGGTGAACCAGGCGTCGGGCACCGCGTTGGCGATCGGCGCGGTGGCCGGGTCCGACTTCAGCGGCTCGAGCTGCTTGGTGTTGTTCGGGAGGATCTTCTTGCTGGCCAGTACGGCCTCGGACTTCTCGCTGGTGAAGCTGGCGATCCACTCCTTGGCGAGGTCCTGCACCTTGGACTTGCCGACGACGGCGAGGTCCGAGCCACCGATGAAGGACGGCAGCGCCTTGCCGTTCGGGCCGGGCATACCGGCCGTCTTGATGGCGTCCTTCAGCTTCGGGTTGCCGGGCGCCTTGGTGTCGACGACGCTGCCGGACTCCCAGCCGTTGCCGTAGATCAGCGCGGTCTTCTCCTGGGCCATGACCGCGGCGTGGTCCGCCTCGTCCTTGGTCTTGTCACCGTGGTTGTACTTGTTGACCAGCTCGATGAAGTGCTTCAGACCTTCCTGGGCCTCCGGGGAGGACAGGGTGCCGGTCCACTTGCCGCCGTCGTACTTGGCGATCTGGCCGCCGTACGCCTTGACGTAGGACATGGCCGCGTACCAGTACTCGCCCGGCAGGTAGAGCGGCGAGTACGCCTTGTCGGCGCCCTTCGCGGCCGCGATCTTGTCCAGCGCGGCGGTCAGGTCGGTCTCGGTCTTCGGCAGGTCGGCGGAGCCGGTGGCGGCCTTGAAGACATCGGCGTTGTAGATCGCCACACGGGCACCGGCGTAGTACGGCACGCAGTAGAGCTTGCCCTGGTACGAGCAGGTGTCCTCGAGGCCCTTGATCCAGGTGGCCGAATTCTCGAACTTGGTCTTGTCGACCTCGGCGAGGGCACCGTTGAGGATGTACGTCATGGTCTCGGTGTTGCCGAGCTCGACGACATCCGGGGCGCTAGAGCCGGAGAGCGCGGCGTCCAGCTTCTGGACCTTGTCGCTCCACTGCTGGTACTGCACCTTCACGGTGACGTTCGGGTACTTCGCCTTGAACTGGTCGTTGACGCTCTTGACCAGCTCCGGCCAGGTGCTCTGGGCGTCACTCATGAGCCAGACGGTCACGGTGTCCTTGCGGTCCGCCGGCTTCGCGGCCGTGTCGTCCTTCTTGTCGCTGCCACACGCTGCGACGCCCGCGATCATGGTCGCGACACCGATTGCCGCGATGAGCTTGCGCTTCATGCCACCCTCCTCAGGATGCCCGAAACCACCCCCCACCGCCCGAAAAGTCGGCTGCCGCGAGACACGGCAAATGCCGCGTCCTGCTTGTGGGTCTGGGATTGGTCTTTAATGGTTTAGACCAGTGAGCGCAGCTTGGCCTAGACCTTTAGGGGTGTCAAGGGTGTATAAGAAGCGCTGTTAGGTCTGTTATCGGACCGACACCTGAGGGGGACGTCACCTGCCATCGCCTCCCTGCACCACAGCAGCCCGTGCCACCATGTGAGCCGCGATAGACGGAGGAGCCGGTGACGGCAGCACGACAGCAGTCGGGAGTAGACGTCATGGACAGCGACGGGGGCGGCGGCACGCCGGCATCGGACGTGCCGGAGACGGCGGGCGCCGCCGGGCGCACCGCACGTGTGCCCAAGTACTACCGCCTCAAGCGACATCTGCTGGACATCACGCAGACGATGCCGCCCGGCACACCGGTCCCGCCCGAGCGCACGCTCGCGGCGGAATTCGACACCTCCCGCACCACCGTGCGGCAGGCCCTGCAGGAACTGGTCGTCGAGGGGCGCCTCGAACGCATCCAGGGCAAGGGCACCTTCGTCGCCAAGCCGAAGGTCTCCCAGGCACTGCAACTCACCTCGTACACGGAGGACATGCGCGCCCAGGGCCTGGAGCCCACATCACAGCTCCTGGACATCGGCTACATCACCGCGGACGACCGGCTCGCCGGCCTCCTCGACATGAAGACCGGCGGCCGGGTCCTGCGCATCGAGCGGCTGCGGCTCGCCAACAGCGAGCCGATGGCCATCGAGATCACCCATCTGTCGGCGAAGCGCTTCCCCGCGCTGCGCCGCAGCCTCGCCAAGTACACCTCTCTGTACACGGCGCTGGCGGAGGTCTACGACGTACGGCTGGCCGAGGCCGAGGAGACCATCGAGACCTCGCTGGCCACACCCCGGGAGGCCGGCCTGCTCGGCACGGACGTCGGTCTGCCGATGCTCATGCTGTCCCGGCACTCCATCGACACCACGGGCGAACCGGTCGAATGGGTGCGTTCCGTCTACCGCGGCGACCGGTACAAGTTCGTCGCCAGGCTGAGCCGCCCCACCGACTGACCACCGACCGACCGCCGGGCCGCATTCCGGCCGAACCGGCTCCGATCCACCCGATTCCCCTCTCGTCCGGAATCGAGTCCGTACCGATATGCGGACCGCTAGTGACGTGTGGCGGAGTGCTGCCCTAGATTTCCTGCGCATTACGCAGGAGATTCGCTCTAGGGGACGGAGCCGAGAAGATGTCAGCACCACCGGAAACATCACCCACGCCCAACCGCACACCGGTCGTCACACCTTCGCGTGTGGTGGCCGGTGTATGCCTGGTCATCCCGTTGGTCGCGATGCTGTGGGTCAGCTCCTACGCGCGTCTGACGCCGGAGTTCATCGGCATCCCGTTCTTCTACTGGTACCAGATGGCCTGGGTCTTCATCTCGGCCGGACTGACCACGATCGCCTACCTCCTGGTCCGCCGTGAGGAACGCGCACGCAAGGGAGCCGCGTCATGACCGGTGGAGTCAACGGTGTGGCGCTCGGCGTCTTCATCTTCTTCTTCGTGGCGGTCACCGTCCTCGGCTTCCTGGCGGCCCGCTGGCGGCGCGCCGACAACGCGCTGAGCCTGGACGAATGGGGCCTGGGCGGCCGGAGCTTCGGCACCTGGATCACCTGGTTCCTGCTCGGCGGCGACCTCTACACGGCGTACACCTTCGTCGCCGTCCCGGCGGCGATCTACGCGGCGGGCGCGGCCGGCTTCTTCGCGGTGCCGTACACGATCATCACGTACCCCCTGGTCTTCCTCTTCCTGCCGCGGCTCTGGTCGATCTCCCACAAGCACGGCTACGTCACGTCCTCGGACTTCATCCGCGGCCGCTTCGGCTCCAAGGGCCTGTCGCTGGCGATGGCCGTCACCGGCATCCTCGCCACGATGCCGTACATCGCGCTGCAACTCGTCGGGATCCAGGCGGTCCTGGACGTGATGGGCGTGGGCGGCGGCGAGAACTCCAGCTGGTTCATGAAGGACCTGCCGCTGCTGATCGCGTTCGGGGTGCTCGCGGCGTACACGTACTCCTCGGGGCTGCGCGCGCCCGCGATGATCGCGTTCGTCAAGGACGCGCTGATCTACATCGTCATCGCGGTGGCGATCATCTACATCCCGTACAAACTGGGCGGGTTCGACGACATCTTCGACAAGGCGGGCAAGGCGTACGCCACCGTCAACCCGGCGACCGGGAAGCCCAAGGGCTCGCTGGTCTCCGGGCCGCAAGCGCAGTGGGCGTACGCGACCCTGGCGCTCGGCTCGGCCATGGCGCTGTTCCTGTACCCGCACTCGGTGACCGCGGTGCTGTCCGGCAAGAGCCGCAACGTCATCCGCCGCAACACCACCATCCTGCCGCTGTACTCCCTGATGCTGGGCCTGCTGGCGATGCTCGGCTTCATGGCGCTGGCGGCCGGCGTCGGTGTCGGGGTGAAGGGCTACAACCCGCAGACGGCGATCCCGCAGCTGTTCGAGAACATGTTCCCTGACTGGTTCGCGGGGGTGGCGTTCGCCGCGATCGGCATCGGCGCGCTGGTGCCCGCGGCCATCATGTCGATCGCCGCGGCGAACCTGTTCACCCGCAACATCTACAAGGACTTCATCAAGCCCGACGCGACCCCCGCGCAGGAGACCAAGGTCTCCAAGCTGGTGTCGCTGCTGGTGAAGGTCGGCGCGCTGATCTTCGTCCTCACCATGGACAAGACGGTCGCGATCAACTTCCAGCTGCTGGGCGGCATCTGGATCCTGCAGACCGTCCCGGCCATCGTCGGCGGGCTGTTCACCCGGTGGTTCCACCGCTGGGCGCTACTGGCCGGCTGGGCCGCGGGCATGGTCTACGGCACCTGGAAGGCGTACGAGCAGCACACCCCGGCACAGACGCACTTCGCCGGGAACGCCGACCTGATCCCGTACATCGGCGAGAAGGGCTACATCGGCCTCACGGCCTTCGTGATCAACATAGTCGTGGCGGTCGTCCTGACCTTCGTCCTCAAGGCGCTCAAGGCGCCCGAGGGCGTCGACGAGACCTCGCCCTCCGACTACACGGCCGACTCCGGTGAGCCGGGCGTCAAGGGCACCGGAGAGCCGGACGCCAAGGAGGAACTGCCACTGGTGGTTTCCTGAGCTTCCGGTTCCTCCGCGGTTCCCCGGGACCCGGTGTCACGCGCTCCGCGCGGGCACCGGGTCCCGGAACGTCCGGCGGTAGGCCTGCGGGGTGGTGCCCACCCACTGGGCGAAGTGATGGCGCAGGGTCGCCGCGCTGCCGAGGCCCGCGCGGGTGGCGATCGCCTCCATCGTCTCGTCCGTCCCCTCCAGCAACTCGCGCGCCAGCAGCACCCGCTGGCCCAGCAGCCAGCGGTACGGGGTGGTGCCCGTCTCCTGCTGGAAGCGGCGGGCGAACGTGCGCGGCGACATATGGGCGCGGGCGGCCAGCTCCTCGACGGTCACCTCACGGTCCAGATGGCGCTCCATCCAGCTGAGCACCGCGCCCACGGTGTCGCACCGGCCGCGCGGCAGTGGCCGGTCCACGTACTGCGCCTGCCCGCCCTCCCGGTGCGGCGGCACGACCATGCGCCGGGCGATGCCGGTGGCCACCGCGCTGCCCTGCTCCTTGCGGACCAGGTGCAGACAGGCGTCGATGCCCGCCGCCGTGCCGGCCGACGTGATCACCGGGTCGTCATCCACGTACAGCACGTCCGCCTCGACCTGTGCGAGCGGGAAGCGGCGCGACAGCGCCTCGGTGTGCCGCCAGTGCGTGGTGCAGCTCCGGCCGTCCAGCAGCCCGGCCGCGCCCAGCACGAACGCTCCCGAGCACACGCTGAGCACCCGGCCGCCCCGCTCCACGGCGCCGCGCAGCGCGCGCAGCAGCTCCGGCGGGTACTCCGCCCGCTCGGGGTAGTCGCACCCGGCCGGGACGGCGATGAGGTCCGCCTCCTCCAGCCGGTCGACACCGTACGGCGTCGAGACGTCCATGCCGTTGTGCAGATGGACGGGGTGCTTCCCGATGCCGACGACGGCGAAGTCGTAGACGGGCAGCCCCTGCTCACTGCGGTCGATGCCGAAGACTTCACAGACAACGCCCAGTTCGAAGGCGTGTCCGCCGTCCATCAGAACCACTGCCACGTTTTCCAGCATGGTTCCAGCATCCCACTTGGCAGTAATTAGCGGTAGTGAGTCAGTCCTGCCACTCCCGTGGCGGGGCCGCCCGCCCGAAAATAGATGCATGAACACATTCCTCGGCCTCCTGGCCGCCACCGCCCTGATCCTCCTCGTCGCCCTGCCCGCCCTGATCGGCTTCCGCGTCGAGCTCCGCATCTCCCGCCAGATCCGCGCCGCGAGGGCCGCGGAGCGGCGTCACGAGGAGCAGTCGGCGTCGGCCCTCAGGTCGGCCGAGCCCACCCGCGGCGCCTTCAGCCCGGTCGTCTGAATGCACCCGCCGCACTCCGCGAAGGCCGGCGCCGGCCATGCGGCAGACTGCGGGGATGGACATCATCATCCGCCCCGCGCGCGCGGACGAGCTCGATGAGGCAGGCCGCATCACCGCCGACGCCTTCATCGCCGACGGCCACACCCAGCCGGACGGCCAGTACGCCCCGAAACTGCGCGATGCCCGCGCCCGCGCCGTCTCCGCGGAGGTGCTCGTCGCGGTCGACGCGGCGGACGACACGCTGCTCGGCTGCGTGACGTTCGCCCCTCCCGGCAGCCCCTGGGGCGACATAGCCCGGGACGGCGAGGCGGAGTTCCGGATGCTGGCCGTCGACCCGGCCGCGCGCGGCCGCGGCACCGGCGAGGCACTCGTCCTCGCGTGTGTGGAACGGGCCCGTGCCCTCGGCGTACGGCAACTGGTGATGTCCACCCAGCAGTCGATGACCGGCGCCCACCGCATCTACGAACGGCTCGGATTCCGGCGCACGCCGGACCGCGACTGGTCGCCCGTTCCGGACGTCCACCTCTTCACGTACGCCCTCCCGTTGTAACGCATACCGTCCACCGCGCACCACACCAGACACAACATCTGGGGTTAGCGCTGCGAGGCGCCACTAGATGTATGCTCAGGACCGCTGTCCACGCAGGGGAAGCCGGTGAGAATCCGGCACTGCCCCGCAACGGTGAGCGGTCGTGCCTGCGCACGCCCGCACAGTCCGGCCACCTGCTGACGGCGCATCCGGTCCTGCCTTCCGGGTGCAGTGTTGTCCGGGCCTCGCGGGTTGGGCCGGCGGACGCGATATGGCACACCCCTGCCCTGATGCGGTGTGCCCGAACGCGCCTGCTCCTCCCCCCTCGCGACGCCGTCGCCGCGTTCGAGGGAGAGAGCACCAACGTGACCATCGCGCCCGCAGCCCCCGCCTCAGCAGGAACCATCCTGCTGCACACCCTGACGGAACTGACCGTCGACCTCCCCGACACCGACCCCGGCCGGGTCGCCGCTGCCGCCCTCCGCGGCCGCAACGCCGGATCGGACGAGGCCGAACTGCGGGCGCTGGCCACCGAGGCCGCCGCCGGACTGATCTCCGAGGACCCCCAGTACAGCCGGCTCGCGGCCCGGCTGCTGGCCCGCGCGGTCGCCGACGAGGCGGCGGGGCAGGGCGCCGTCTCCTTCTCCGCCTCCATCGCCGTCGGGCACCGCGAAGGCCTGATCGCCGACGCCACGGCCGAGTTCGTCATGCTGCACGCCGCCCGCCTGGACGCGATGATCGACGACACCGCCGACGACCGCCTCGAGTACTTCGGCCTGCGCACCCTGCACAGCCGCTACCTGCTCCGGCACCCGATCACCCGCCAGGTCATCGAGACCCCGCAGCACTTCCTGCTGCGCGTCGCCTGCGGTCTGGCCGCGGACCACTCGGTGCGCGCCCTCGTCGAGGTCGGCGAGCTCTACGCGCTGACCAGCACGCTCTCCTACCTCCCCAGCTCCCCCACGCTCTTCAACTCCGGTACCCGGCACCCGCAGATGTCGTCCTGCTACCTGCTGGACTCCCCGCTCGACGAGCTGGACTCCATCTACGACCGCTACCACCAGGTCGCCCGGCTGTCGAAGCACGCCGGCGGCATCGGCATCCCGTTCAGCCGGATCCGCTCCCGCGGCTCGCTGATCCGCGGCACCAACGGGCACTCCAACGGCATCGTCCCGTTCCTGCGCACCCTCGACGCGTCCGTCGCCGCCGTCAACCAGGGCGGCCGGCGCAAGGGCGCCGCCGCCGTCTACCTGGAGACGTGGCACGCCGACATCGAGGAGTTCCTGGAGCTGCGCGACAACACCGGTGAGGAGGCCAGGCGTACGCACAACCTGAACCTCGCGCACTGGATCCCCGACGAGTTCATGCGCCGGGTGGACGCGGACACCGACTGGTCGCTGTTCTCCCCCGCCGACGTACCCGAGCTCGTCGACCTGTGGGGCGGCGACTTCGACGAGGCCTACCGCAAGGCCGAGTCCGCCGGTCTGGCCATCAAGACCATCCCGGCCCGCCAGCTCTACGCCCGGATGATGCGCACCCTCGCGCAGACCGGCAACGGCTGGCTGAACTTCAAGGACTCCGCCAACCGCACCGCCAACCAGACGGCGCTGCCCGGCAACGTGGTCCACTCCTCGAACCTGTGCACGGAGATCCTGGAGGTCTCCGACGACGGCGAGACCGCCGTCTGCAACCTCGGCTCGGTGAACCTCTCCGCGCACCTGGGCACCGACGGCGAGATGGACTGGGAGAAGCTCGACGCCACCGTCCGCACCGCCGTCACCTTCCTCGACCGCGTGGTGGACATCAACTTCTACCCGACCGACCAGGCCGGCGCGTCGAACTCCCGCTGGCGGCCGGTCGGCCTGGGCCTGATGGGCCTGCAGGACGTCTTCTTCAAGCTGCGGCTGCCGTTCGACTGCGCCGAGGCGCGGACGCTGTCCACCCGCATCTCGGAGCGGATCATGCTCGCCGCTTACGAGGCGTCCGCCACCCTCGCCGAGCGGCACGGCCCGCACCCCGGCTGGGAGCAGACCCGTACCGCCCAGGGCGTGCTGCACCCCGACCACTACGACACCGCCGAGTCGCTCTGGCCGGAGCGCTGGGACGCGCTGCGCGCCCGGATCGCGAAGACCGGCATGCGCAACTCCCTGCTGCTGGCCATCGCGCCGACCGCGACGATCGCCTCGATCGCCGGTGTCTACGAGTGCATCGAGCCGCAGGTCTCCAACCTCTTCAAGCGCGAGACGCTGTCGGGTGAGTTCCTCCAGGTCAACTCCTACCTGGTGAACGAGCTCAAGGAGCTCGGCGTCTGGGACGCCCAGTCCCGCGAGGCGCTGCGCGAGTCCAACGGCTCCGTCGAGGGCTTCACCTGGATCCCGGCCGAGGTGCGCGCCCTGTACCGCACCGCCTGGGAGCTGCCGCAGCGCGCCCTGATCGACATGGCCGCGGCACGCACCCCGTACCTCGACCAGAGCCAGTCGCTGAACCTCTTCATGGCCTCGCCGACCATCGGCAAGCTCAGCTCGATGTACGCGTACGCCTGGAAGCAGGGCCTGAAGACCACGTACTACCTGCGGTCCCGGCCGGCCACCCGGATCGCCCGCGCCGCCGCGGCAGCACCGGCCGCCGCCGTGCCCGCGCCCATCCCCGTCCAGCAGACGACCGACGACGACGCCGTCGCCTGCTCCCTGGAAAACCCCGAGTCCTGCGAGGCCTGCCAGTAATGCCGACCACCACCAACACGACGACGCACGAGAAGCACCTCCTCGACCCGGGCTTCGAGCTGACCCTGCGTCCGATGCGCTACCCGGAGTTCTACGAGCGCTACCACAACGCGATCAAGAACACCTGGTCCGTCGAGGAGGTCGACCTCCACTCCGACGTCGCCGACCTCGCCAAGCTCTCCCCCGGCGAGCAGCACATGATCGGCCGCCTCGTCGCGTTCTTCGCGACCGGTGACTCGATCGTCTCCAACAACCTCGTGCTCACGCTCTACAAGCACATCAACTCGCCCGAGGCCCGGCTCTACCTGTCCCGTCAGCTCTTCGAGGAGGCCGTGCACGTCCAGTTCTATCTGACGCTGCTCGACACGTACCTCCCCGATCCGGACGACCGGGCCGCCGCGTTCGACGCGGTCGAGAGCATCCCGTCGATCCGCGAGAAGGCGCAGTTCTGCTTCAAGTGGATGGACTCCGTCGAGAAGATCGACCGGCTGGAGTCGAAGTCCGACCGGCGCCGCTTCCTGCTCAACCTCATCTGCTTCGCGGCCTGCATCGAGGGGCTGTTCTTCTACGGCGCCTTCGCCTACGTCTACTGGTTCCGCTCGCGGGGCCTGCTGCACGGACTGGCGACCGGCACCAACTGGGTCTTCCGGGACGAGACCGGCCACATGGACGCGGCGTTCGCGTTCGTCGACACCGTCCGGGAGGAAGAGCCGGACCTCTTCGACGCGGAACTCGACCAGCAGATCACCGACATGATCCGCGAGGCCGTCGAGGCGGAGCTCCAGTTCGGCCGCGACCTCTGCGGTGACGGCCTGCCCGGCATGAACACCGAGTCGATGCGCGAGTACCTCCAGTGCGTCGCCGACCAGCGCCTCGCCCGGCTCGGCATCAAGCCGGTCTACGGTTCGGAGAACCCGTTCTCCTTCATGGAGCTCCAGGGCGTCCAGGAACTGACCAACTTCTTCGAACGCCGCGCCTCCGCCTACCAGGTGGCGGTCGAGGGCACGGTCGGCTTCGACGACGACTTCTAGTCACCACGACGGCCGGCCACCACGGCCGGCAACGCGTAAGGGCCCCGCTCCATGAGCGGGGCCCTTACGCGTGGTGCTGCAGGCGACGGTCAGGCGTTGGGGACCGTGGCGAACTTGGGGGTGGCTTCTTCCATCTGGCGCAGCACGTCCTTGCGGTCGCGCTTGGAGAGCCGGTCGATGTACAGGTAGCCGTACAGGTGGTCGGTCTCGTGCTGGAGGCAGCGGGCGAAGTAGCCGGTGCCCTCCAGGGCGATGGGGTTGCCCTTGAGGTCCTGGCCGCGGACGATCGCGTAGTCCGGGCGGGCCAGTTCCATGTAGGCGCCGGGCACCGAGAGGCAGCCCTCGTTGGAGTCGTCGAGCACGCGCCGGTCGGCGGGGATCTCGTCCAGGACGGGGTTGCAGACGGCGCCGGTGTGGCGCACGCCGTCGTCGTCCGGGCAGTCGTAGACGAAGACCTTGAGGTCGACGCCGATCTGGTTGGCGGCGAGGCCGACGCCCTCGGCGGCCTTCTGGCTCGCGAACATGTCGTCCACGAGGGCGGCGAGCGCGTCGTCGAACTCCGTGACGTCGCGGCACTCCTTGTGGAGCACCGGATTGCCCACGACGGTGATCGGGCGGGCCGTCCCGCGCTCGCGGTACGCCAGCTCGCGCGCCTCGGCGTCCGTGGTGTCGTCGAAGAACTCCGACGCTTCACCGTGCTCGTGCGCGTGCCGGTCCTGCTGCTTCTCGGTTTCCTGCTGCGACATGTTCCGCCGTACGCCTTCCCAATTCCGTCATAGACCCGTCAAGCGTACGGGGCCGCGCAAGGTCAGCAGACCTCCTCCAGATCACGCCAGTCCCGGGTGTCCGGGCTGTCCGCGATCCAGCTGTCGAGAAGGCCTCGTACGAGGGCGGCGGGCGCCGCTATCCCGCACTCACGTTCGGGGACCCAGAGGGAGCCCGCGCTGTGGTGGCTGAGGTGGCCGGGGTGGCCGGGTTCACCGTGGTCATGGGGGTCGCGGGAGGTCGCGGAGCCGTCGTCGGTGGGCATCCGGCTCTCCGAGCAGGTACGGCAGAGCAGCCGCACGGAGGACGACCAGTCCTCGGCGGCGAAGCCGGCGTCGGCGGCCAGCCGCTCCAGGGCGTCCCGGTCGGCCGCGGTGGCGGCCTCCAGCAGGACCAGCCAGGTGGGCACCGGCGAGGGCGCCCACAGCTCGATCTCGTCGAACACCGGGTACACGGACTTCGCGGAGCCCTCCGCGGTGGCGCGCTCACCGTGCGGGACGCCGTCGTGCAGCACGACCTCGCCCCAGCGGCGGCCCGAGGACGGCAGCGGGATGCTCAGCACCTCGATCCTGGCCGGATCCAGCCGGCGGCCCCAGACGACCTCGGCCTCGCCCTCCGGCGACAGCCTTACGGCGGCGCTGCCCAGCGCCAGCCGGACCGCTTCCTCGGAGGCGCTCTCGGCGGAGCCGGACGGCAGCCGCAGCCCGTACGCCTGCCAGGAGCGGCGGGCCAGCGGCCAGTCCTGCAGGGCGGTGGCGGCGATGCCGAGGTTCCACCAGTCCGGGGCGCCGGAGTCGCGGTCCAGCAGGGCCACGGCACGCAGCCCGGCGGTGCGGGCCTGCTCCCAGTCGTGGCGGAACTTGTGCAGCAGCGCGAGGTTGTACCAGGACTCGGAGAGCCACGGTTCCATGTCGGCGGCGCGCGTCAGCAGCGCGCCCGCGTCCTCGTAGCGCCCGTCGCCGATGAGCGAGAAGGCGCGGTCGGTGGCCTGCCGCCACGTAGGGGAGGGCCGGTGCCGCACTCTGCCGAAGATCCTCACGATTCCCGCCTGCCTGCTCAGCCGATCACGGCCGGGACGTCGCCTTTCCGCACCACGTCCCCCTCGGACACTTTCAGCCCGGTGACGATTCCCGGCATCTCGGTGAGTACCGGGATTTCCTGCTCCACGGTCTCCAGCATGACGACGCTCCCGTCCCCCCGCAGGTTGTTCCCCCGCTCAGTGACAACCTTCCACATATCGGCCGGAGTCTCAGCCCGGATTCCGGTCCTCACCACTCCTCCTTGCCATCCCCAGCCGCATCCAACCATGCCGGTCGCGGGCGCCGCTCATTACCGTCCGGTTCCCCGCCGGCGGCCCGGGCCGCTCCGCCACGGGCGAGAACCCGGGTCAGCGCGTCCACGACGCCCGGATCGTAGTCCCGGGCGGTGGACAGCCGCAGCCGCTCCACGGCCGCCAGACGGCGGTCCAGGGCCGCCGTCCCGCCGGTCAGGTCCTCGTACGCGTTGACGGCGCGGACGATCCGGCCGGCAAGGGGCTGTTCGCGGTACGGGTCGGCCTGGCACTCGACGATCACCGCGACCTCGGCCGGAACGCCGGTCTGGCGGACCACGACACCTCCCAGCAGCGCGATACGGCGCCGCTCCTCGGGCTCCAGCGGCTCGGTGGCGCCGCCGGGGACGGGGTCGACCAGGGAGAGCTGGCCGATGTCGTGCATGAGGGCCGCGTACTCCAGGAGCAGCAGCTCACGCTGCGCCATCCCCAGTTCCCGGCCCACCTCCCGGCTGAGGGCGGTCACCCGGCGGGCGTGGCCCGTGGGCGTGTAGCCGGCGACCTCGGTGGCGCGTGCGAGGGAGGCGATCGTCTGCCGGTAGGTGGCCCGGATCGCGGCATGGCGGCGGAACGAGACCTGGGTGAGCAGCAGCGGAAGGCTGAAGACGGGCAGCGCCCACAGCCCGGCGACGCCGACCGCCAGGGCCATCACGACACCGCCGGCGCAGACGGCGGAGCCGATGGTGGGCAGGGCCCGCAGCTCGTCACGCAGGACGGGCGCGAAGGGGTGGCCGGTTCTGGCGGCGGCGAGGGTGGCGGCCAGCACCGCGTCGCACAGGGCGGTGAGCGCGAGCAGCGCGAACAGGAACAGCGCGTAGAGCGGACCGGGGTCGAAGAAGCGCTGCAGCAGGCCGGAGTTGTAGAGCGGCTGGAAACAGGTGGCGGCGAAGGCCACGGCGAGGACGCGGCGGGCTGCGTTGTCCAGGGAGCGCGGGTCCGCGGTGTCCTGGGTGCAGCGGGCCGCACGGACGGTGCGGGGGCCGGGCAGCGCGTTGGCCAGCCGGCCGAGTGCGGCGGCCACCACGACGACCGCGACGACCTGCAGGACTCCGTGCGAGGTCGGGACACCGTCCGCCTCGCCGAGCAGCGCGTACGCCAGCGCGCCCGCGGTGGCCAGCGGCGCCGCCTCGCGGTCACCGGGCAGCGGGATCCGGGCCGCCTCCCCCACCGCGATCAGCGCTCCGAAGGCGGTGGCCGTCGCGGGCTCGGCGACACCGGCCCACGCCGTCCAGCCGATCGCCACGGCGGTGAGCAGCGCGGTCGCCGCGTAGGCCGCTCCCACGACGAGCGGGGTACGCGGGCGGGCTCCGGCGCGGGCCGCGGCCCGGCCGGGCCGTCCGTGCCGGAGCCTGCGGCCGGGGGGCCATCGGGGTGGCCGGGCCGCGGGATCGTCACGGGGAGACGTCATGGCCGGCGGTCCGGAGCTGCGCCGGTGGCGGTGCGGCCGGCGGCGCGCGGCAGCGGGAGGGCGGGCTCGGCGGCGCCCGGCGTGGGCATGCCGGGTACGTCGGCCGTCGCGGTGGGGGTCCAGACGTGCCGGTCGAGGGCGTGGATGAGGCCGCTGACCATGGCCGGGTCGAACTGGGTCCCGGCGCAGCGGCGGAGTTCGGCCAGCGCCTCGTCGACGCCCCTGGCCCGGCGGTAGCTGCGGGTGGAGGTCATGGCGTCGAAGGCGTCGGCGACGGCCACGACGCGGGCGAACTCGGGGATCTGGTCGCCGGTCAGCCCGAACGGGTAGCCGCTGCCGTCGATCCGTTCGTGGTGGTGCAGGATCGCGGCGCGCGCCTCGCCGAGGAACGCGATGCCGCGCACCACCTCGTGGCCGTACTCCGGGTGCAGTTCGATCACCCGGCGCTCCTCGGGGGTGAGCGGACCGTCCTTGCGCAACAGCCGGGTGGGGACGCCGATCTTGCCGATGTCGTGCAGGATCCCGGCGAAGCGCAGCGCGTCGACCCGGTCCTCGGCCATACCGATCTCGCGGGCGATGAACACCGAGGCGCGGCCCACGCGTTCGCTGTGGCCGCGCGTGTAGCGGTCCTTGATCTCGACGGCCTGCACGAGGGCCCGGACGGTCGCCCGGTGCGCGGTGTGTTCGCGGTGGACCTGCGCGAAGACCCAGCAGGAGATGTGCATGGGGAGCAGCACCAGTACGGCGGCGAAGGCCCCGTACGAGCCGCGCCACAGCGCCGCCATCATCAGCCCGACCATCCCGTAGGTCAGGTGCGGTGCGATCGAGCCCAGCAGCGGGGTACCCCAGGCGGCGCGCGGCGGGCAGCGCTCGGCGGTGACGAGCACCCCGCCGACGAGGGTGGTGGCCACCACGCAGAAGGTGAGCGCGGCAGCGGCGGCCGGGAGCAGCAGGTAAGGGAAGTCGAGTTCGTCCAGGGCGCGTTCGCCGCCCAGCAGCCGCTGCGCGTGGCCGGCGGCGAAGGTGGCGACGGCGAGCTGGCCGGCGCGCCAGCAGCGCCGCAGCCAGCGCGGGCTCTGCCCGACCCGGCCGGCCAGCGATCCCGGCAGGGCGACGAGCGCGGCGGCGGACGGCGGCTGCATCAGCGCCGCGGCGAGCAGTACGGGGTAGAACGAGCCGATCCCGGCGGGCGCCTCACGTCCGGGGTCCCGGCCCGCGGCAGACAGGGTCCCGCGTCCCGGGGGCAGAAAGCCGATCTCGCAGACCGCGTACAGGACGGCGAGGACGGCGACCGTCGCCCAGGGCGTCCGGCCGTCCAACGCCGGGGCCGCGCATAAGCAGGCGGTGAGCAGCACCACGGCGATGTAGCCGCGGGCCGCCGGCGGCAGGGTCCGCAGACTCACCCGGATCCTCGACCGCAGGCCGTCCGCCCTGATCGCCGACCGCAGGCCGTCCGCCCGGATCCTCGAATCCAGCACCTTGCCTCCCAGTGCCTGCGACGGGCGCGGCCCGACCCCCGTTGAATCCTCGGAGGATAGGGCCGCGCCCGTCGGGCGGGAGACCGATATGCGGTTTGGGCGGAATGGGCCTGTCGTCAGTCACCCCTACGGGTGAGCTTCGGCTCCGCTCCCGGCGATGATCTCGGGTGCCTGTTCCGGCACCGGTGAGATCTCGCCGGAACGGATCAGCTCGATCCGCATCATGACCTTCGACCGGAGGTCGGTGGGAACGTCGTCATGGCCGCAGCAGCGCTTGACGAGCTTCTTCACCGCCTGCTCGAGGCCGTACTTCTCCAAGCACGGGTGGCACTCGTCGAAGTGCTCCCTGAACTTGGCGCAGGCGTCGTCGGACATCTCCTCGTCGAGGTACTCGTAGAGGTGGTCGAGTACCTCGGAGCAGTCCGTCTCATGTGCGTTGCCGCAGCTCATGTCCCTGAGCCCTTCTCGTCTCCCGCGCCGGCCGGGACGAGCCCGCGCTCACGGGCGTAGTCCTCGAGCATCGAGCGCAGCTGGCGCCGCCCGCGGTGCAGTCGGGACATCACCGTGCCGATGGGTGTCCCCATGATGTCCGCGATCTCCTTGTACGCAAAGCCCTCGACATCCGCGAGATAGACGGCGATACGGAATTCCTCGGGGATCGCCTGCAGCGCCGACTTCACATCGGAGTCGGGCAGGTGGTCGAGCGCCTGGGACTCGGCCGAACGCAGGCCGGTCGACATGTGCGACTCGGCGCGTGCGAGCTGCCAGTCCTCGATCTCCTCCGAGCCGCTGCGCAGCGGCTCGCGCTGCTTCTTGCGGTAGGAGTTGATGAAGCTGTTGGTGAGAATGCGGTAGAGCCACGCCTTGAGGTTCGTTCCCTCACGGAACTGGTGGAAGGACGCGTACGCCTTCGCGTACGTCTCCTGCACCAGGTCCTCGGCGTCCGCGGGGTTGCGGGTCATCCGCAGCGCGGCCGAGTACATCTGGTCGAGGAAGGTGAGGGCGTCACGCTCGAAGCGCTCATTGCGCTCCGCGGAGCTCTCCTGTGCTTCCTCGCCGGCCGTGCCCGCAGCACCCGCTGTGCTGTCGTTGGTGCCGGTGACCGGAACCACCTCCTCCAAAACGGTCACGGGCCCAAAACCGGACCCGCTCGGTTCGGAGGATATCCCGCTGGAGATCGGCGTGCCGGGCGTGCCGGTCCTGCCGCCTGTCGCAGGCCACTGGGCCCAGTCCAGGTAGGGCGCCTTCGCCTTCGCGTTTGCGCGTGGCTGGCATGCGGCTGAAACCATGCGGCTGCCTTCCTCACTCTGCGTTTTCGTACCGGTGATCCGGACAACGCACGGATCACGGCCGTCATTCCCGCCGTTCCCGCGCCCGTGTGCGAACGGACGTGTGTCCGAGTGCGGACAGCCAGTCACCGACACCGTCCGTGATCACGGAGAGTGCGTCCTCCTGGGAGAGGTCGGCCCTCTTCGGGACGGCGAAGCCGTGGTCGGCGTACGGCACCGCGACGATCTCCGTCCCGGCGGGGAACTCCTCCGGCGGCCCGAACGGATCCCGGCCGCCCTGCACCACCAGCGTCGGAACGCCGGAGCCCAGCAGCTCGGCGGCCCGGGACTTCTCCGGCCGGCCCGGCGGATGCAGCGGGAACGACAGGGCCAGCACGGCGGCAGCACCCAGCTCCACAGCCGTGCGGCAGGCGACCCGGGCCCCGGCGCTGCGGCCGCCCGCGATCACCGGCAGGCCGGGCTCCGCCAGGACGGGCCACAGCGCGCGCCAGCCCACGTCCAGGGTCTTCGGCGCGGGCGCCACCTTCCTGCCCGCCACCCGCCACGGCTGCTCGACCAGCGCCACGGTCACGCCCAGGGCGGGCAGCGCGGCCGCCAGCGCGACCAGGTCGCGGGCCTCGATGCCGCCCCCTGCCCCGTGTCCCAGCGCGAGGACCGCCCGCGCGTCGCGCCCGCCGTCATGCCACGTCACGCGGGCCTCGCCCGCCGGTGTGTCGATCACCCGCCCCATCCTGCCGGTCCCGGTCAGAAAAGGGTTTCCTCCGCGGGGGCGGCGAGCGCGTCGGTCAGCTGCGGCCCGTTGTTCCTGACGTTGCTCACGTCCGTGCCGACCGGATACAACCGCACCGTTCCGGCCGGCGGCGGCACGAGCAGGCCGCGCAGCTCGTCGGGATCGGTGGTGGCCGGATCCAGCCAGGCGTCCCAGCGGTCCGGGGCCAGCATCAGCGGCATCCGGGGGTGGACGGCGGCCAAGGAGGCCGGTCCCTCGCCGGCGAATCCGGCGGGCGGGGTCTGCTCCGCCTCCGTCGTGATGACGGTGCAGGTGGACCACCACGCCTGCGGGTGGTCGTCGGGCAGCGTCCGGTCCCGCCAGAACTCGTACAGCCCGGCCATCGCCATCACCGAGCCGTCCGCGGGGGTCACGAAGTACGGCTGCTTGCGCGCCCGCTTCTTCTTCCCCTGCTCCTCCAGCTGCCGCTCGTCCTTCGCGGTCACCCACTCGTAGTAGCCGTCGGCGGGTATGAGGCAGCGGCGGGCGCTGAAGGGGCGGCGGAAGGACGGCTTCTCGTGCACCGTCTCCGCCCGTGCGTTGATCATCTTCACGCCGACGTCGGGGGTCTTCGCCCATGACGGCACCAGCCCCCAGCGCAGCTTGCGCAGCTGCCGTACCGGCTCGGGGGTCTCCGCGCCCTTCAGCGGACGCTCCAGCACGACGCACACCGGATCCGTCGGCGCCACATTCCAGTTCGGCGCCAACTCCTCCTTCGGCTCCCGCTGTTGGACCTCGAAAAGAGCCGCCAGATCCTCGGGTTGCCGGCTCGCCGCATATCGACCACACATGAGTGCCAGACTGCCACGGCACTCCGACATGGCGCCGCACGTTGCAGGGGAACGATGGATATCAAGAGCTTCACGGAACTATGGGACCGCGTGGTCGGTACCCAGCCCGATCCGTCGGCCTGGCTGGTCGGCGGTACGGCGCTGATAGCGCTGGCCGCCGTGCTGCCGGACGGCATATGGCGGCTGAGCCGCAACGCGATCACCATCGCGCACGAGGGCGGCCACGGCCTGCTCGCGCTGCTCACCGGGCGCAGCCTGGAGGGCATCAGGCTGCACTCGGACACCTCGGGCCTCACCGTCTCGCGCGGCAAGCCCTCGGGGCTCGGCATGATCCTGACGGCCGCCGCCGGGTACACCGCGCCGCCGCTGCTGGGCCTGGCCGGGGCCGCGCTGCTGGCCGCCGGGCACATCACCGCGCTGCTGTGGGGGGCCACCGCGCTGCTGCTGGCGATGCTGATCATGATCCGCAACGCGTACGGGGCGCTCACGGTCGTGGTGACCGGTGCCGCGTTCCTGCTGGTCTCCTGGCTGACCGGACCGCAGGTGCAGGCGGCCTTCGCCTACCTCGTCGTCTGGTTCCTGCTGCTCGGCGGCTCGCGTCCGGTCTTCGAGCTGCAGCGCACCCGCAGACGCGAACGGTCGAACACCTCGGACGCGGACCAGCTGGGCCGGCTGACCCACACCCCGGTGGGCCTGTGGCTGCTGCTGTTCTACGCGACGGCCGTCTGCGCGCTCGTCGGTGGCGGGCGCTGGCTGCTCGGCCTGTGAGGCCGGTGGGCCCCACGGGGTCCTCGCCGGGCTCCGGAACGGCCCTCCGCGGCCTCCTGCCCGGCTCCCGCACTCCGGGCGGGGCCGCCGCCAGCCACTAGGCTTGGTGCCCATGACCGACAGTTCCCCGCACACCGCTCTCTGGCCCGCCCCCGTCGCCTCCGGCCCCGTCGACGCGACGGTCACTGTGCCCGGATCCAAATCGGTCACCAATCGCGCGCTGGTGCTCGCCGCGCACGCCTCCGAGCCCGGCTGGATCCGGCGCCCGCTGCGCAGCCGCGACACCGTGCTGATGGCGGACGCGCTGCGCGCCATGGGCGTGCAGATCGACGAGCAGGTGAACACGGGCGGCGGCGGTGAGGCCTGGCGGGTCATCCCGGCCGGGCTGCACGGCCCGGCGCGGATCGACGTCGGCAACGCCGGCACCGTCATGCGCTTCCTGCCGCCGGTCGCGGCGCTGGCCGACGGCCCGGTCCGCTTCGAGGGCGACCCCCGGGCGTACGAGCGGCCGCTGCAGGGCGTGATCGACGCGCTGCGCACGCTGGGCGCCCGGATCGACGACGAGGGACGCGGCGCGCTGCCGCTGACCGTGCAGGGCGCCGGCTCGCTGTCCGGCGGGCCGGTGGAGGTCGACGCCTCGTCGTCCTCGCAGTTCGTGAGCGCGCTGCTGCTCTCGGGACCGCGCTTCAACCAGGGTCTCGAGCTGCGGCACACCGGCCGCACGCTCCCCTCCCTCCCCCACATCCGCATGACGATCGACATGCTGCGGGTCGCGGGCGCCAAGGTGGACGCCCCGCAGGACGGCGGCGAGCCGAACGTCTGGCGGGTAGCACCGAGCGCGCTGCTCGGCCGGGACCTGACGGTGGAGCCGGACCTGTCGAACGCGGCGCCGTTCCTGGCTGCGGCGCTGGTCACCGGCGGCCGGGTCACCGTGCCGGACTGGCCCGAGCGGACCACCCAGCCGGGCGACGCCCTGCGGGAGATCTTCACCCGCATGGGCGGTGCGTGCGAGCTGACCGAGCAGGGGCTGACGTTCACCGGCACCGGCCGGATCCTGGGCATCACCGCGGACCTGCACGAGGTCGGCGAGCTGACGCCCGTCATCGCGGCGGTCGCCGCGCTGGCCGGGTCGGAGTCCGTGCTGTCCGGGGTCGCGCATCTGCGGCTGCACGAGACGGACCGCCTCGCGGCGCTCGTCACCGAGATCAACGGTCTGGGCGGCGACGCCACCGAGACCGAGGACGGACTGCGGATCCGGCCCCGCGCGCTGCGCGGCGGGGTCTTCCACACCTACGAGGACCACCGGCTGGCGACGGCGGCGGCCGTGCTCGGCCTGGCCGTGCCCGGCGTCCTGGTGGAGAACGTCGCCACCACCGCCAAGACGCTCCCGGAGTTCCCTGAACTGTGGACCGAGATGCTCGGGACCCCCGTCACGGCGGGGCGGGGCTGACCGCGCCATGCGTCGCTACGGCAAGAACCCCGACGAGGACGACATCCGGGTCCGCCCGAACACCAAGGGCAACCGTCCCCGCACCAACATCCGGCCGAAGCACGAGGACGCGGCCGAGGGCATGGTCCTCACCGTGGACCGCGGCCGGCTGCACGTCCTGATCGAGGACCGCACCATCGTCGCGATGAAGGCCCGCGAACTGGGCCGCAAGAGCGCCGTGGTGGGCGACCGCGTCGCGGTCGTCGGCGACCTGAGCGGCGGCAAGGACACCCTGGCGCGCATCGTGCGGGTCGAGCCGCGCAAGTCCGTGCTGCGGCGCACCGCCGACGACGACGATCCGTACGAGCGCGTGGTCGTCGCCAACGCCGACCAGCTCGCGATCGTCACCGCGCTGGCCGATCCCGAGCCGCGCCCCCGCATGATCGACCGCTGTCTGGTGGCGGCGTACGACGCGGGCCTGGAGCCGCTGCTCGTGCTGACCAAGTCCGATCTGGCGTCGGCGGACACGCTGCTGGAGACGTACGCGACGCTGGGCGTCTCCTATGTGGTCACCACCCGGGACGACTTCCTGACCGGCGGGGTGGACGCGGTCCGCGAGCGTCTCAAGGGCCGGATCACCGCGTTCGTCGGGCACAGCGGTGTCGGCAAGACCACCCTGGTGAACGCGCTCGTCGAGCGGCAGCGCGCCACCGGCATCGTCAACGCCGTCACCGGCCGCGGCCGGCACACCACCACGTCGGCGCTGGCCCTCCCGCTCCCCGGCGACGCCGACGGCTGGGTCGTGGACACCCCGGGCGTGCGCTCCTTCGGCCTGCACCACATCGATCCGTCGCGCGTCATCCTGGCCTTCCCCGAGCTGGTGGCCGGGACCGAGGAGTGCCCGCGCGGCTGCAGCCATGACGAACCCGAGTGCGCGCTGGACGCGTGGGTCGCCGCCGGTCACGCCGATCCGGCCCGGCTCGACTCGCTGCGCCGGCTGCTCGCGACCCGTGAACGCCGCGAGGGCGACTGATCCCTGGCGATCGTCCCCGGCGCTCTCGTTCGTCCGTTCGCCCGTTTGCCTCTTCACCCGAGGAACGTTGCCGCCATTTCGGGGCATGCTGTGTGATGATCCATCAGTCCGACAGCAGCGCCTCGGACGGCAGGCAGGGCGACGGAACGGGAGGCACCTCGATGGCATGGCTGCTCGTGGTGGTCGCAGGCATCCTGGAGACCGGCTTCGCGGTCTGTCTCAAGCTCTCCCACGGGTTCACCCGTCTGTGGCCGACGATCGCCTTCGCGGTCTTCGCCCTCGGGAGCTTCGGCCTGCTCACCCTGTCCCTGAAGAAGCTCGACGTCGGTCCCGCGTACGCGGTGTGGACGGGGATCGGCGCCTCGGGAACCGCCATCTACGGCATGGTCTTCCTCGGCGACATCGTCTCGACGCTCAAGATCGTCTCAATCTGCCTGGTCCTGGCGGGCGTTGTGGGTCTGCAGCTGTCGGGCTCCTCGCACTGACCGAAGGGGGCCGTCCGGCGGTGTCGCCGGACGGCCCCCTCACCTTCGTCGCGCGGACTCAGCGCGCGACCGCCTCCGAGGCGTTCCCGCCGGCCGGCTCCCCGGCCGAATCCCCGTCGTTCTCCGTGCCCTTGGCGGCCGGCGCGGACGCCGGCACCTGGCGGAGCAGGACCACCGCGAGGACCGCGGCCGTGAACGTGACGATCGCGGCGCCGAAGGCGGCGGCGTGGACGCCCGCCGTGAACGCTTCCCGTGCGGTGTCGAGCAGTTCGGTGCCGGTCCTGCCGGGGAGCTGCGCTGCCGCGGCGACCGCGCCGCCGAGGGTCTCGTGCGCCTCCGCCGGTGTACCGCTCATCCGGTCGTGGTAGACGGCCGTTCCGATGGTGCCCAGGATCGCCATGCCGAGCGCGCCGCCGAACTCGCTGCCGGTCTCGGACAGGGCGGAGGCGGAGCCGGCCCGCTCGGGCGGCGCCGCCGCCAGGATCAGGTCGGCGGTGAGGGTGCTGCCCATCAGCAGCCCGGCGGCGACCAGCGCGGCGCCGGTCAGGACGACCGCGATGCCGGAGTCCGTCCGGACCCGGGTGAGCACCAGGGCCCCGGCCGTCGTCAGCAGCAGCCCGGCGGCCAGCAGATAGGCGGGGCGCACCTTGTCGGCGAGGATGCCGGAGACCGTCATCGCGATCATGATGGCGGGCATGACGGCCATGGACCACAGCGCCGCGTGGAACGGGCTCTTGCCGAGGACGAGTTGCAGATACTGGTTGGTGTAGAGCGTGACGCCGATGAAGGCGAACATCGCCAGCACGTTGATCAGCAGGGACGCGCTGAACGTGCGCTGCCGGAACAGCTCGACGTCGATCAGCGGGTTGGCCGAGGTGCGCTGCCTGCGGACGAAGACCCAGGCCACCGCCAGCCCCACCACGACCGACAGGGCGGGCACCGGCCCGACTCCGTGCACGGCCATCTGCTTGATCCCGTAGATGACCGGGAGGGCGGCGGCGAGCGACAGGAACGCGCTGAGCACGTCGAACCGGCCGGCCCGGGGGGCGCGGTACTCGGGCAGCAGCGCCGGGGCGAGGACCAGCAGCAGCACCATGGCGGGCACGTTGATCAGGAACGCGGCGCCCCACCAGAAGTGCTCCAGGACGAAGCCGCCGACGATCGGCCCGACGGTGGCGCCGCCGACCATGGCGCCGGTCCAGATGGAGATCGCGGTCTTGCGCTGCCTGGCGTCGTGGAACATGTTGCGGATCAGCGCGAGCGTCGAGGGCATGAGGGTGGCGCCGCCGAGACCGAGCAGCGCGCGAGTGGCGATCAGCACCTCGGCGCTGCCGGAGTAGGCGGCGACGACGGAGGCGACGCCGAAGGCGGTGGCGCCGATGAGCAGCAGGCGGCGCCGGCCGATCCGGTCGCCGAGCGCCCCCATCGTGATCAGCATGCCGGCGAGGACGAAGCCGTACATGTCCATGATCCACAGCTGCTGGGTGCCGCTGGGTGCCAGGTCCTCACTGATGAACGGCAGCGCGAAGAACAGCACGCTGATGTCCATCGAGATGAGGAGCGTGGGCAGGAAGAGGACCGCGAGGCCCGTCCATTCCTTGCGGCCGGCCAAGGCCGTGCCGTTCGACGTACCGGTCCCCGTCATGTCGTGCTCCCTCTGGGTGGTGTGGGCCGGACGCTGCGGCGTCCTGGCTCACAGACTCCAAGGGGGCGCTGACCGTTCGCGCACCGATCGCTGACCGGTCCGCCCGCGGCTCACCAGCCGCGTGCCAGCAGCCCGCGGACCAGCCGCGCGACCTGCAGGCAGGCGTCCTCGTCGGAGGTCGAAGGGGCGACGACGTAGGCGAGCGTGAGCCGGACCGCGGCCTCGCACGCCCAGCCGATGTCGGCCAGATCCAGCTTCGGGTAGCCGTGTTCGAGCGCGCCGACCGCCCGGTTGCGGATCTCGGTGACGATTTCGGCGGGCGAGGGCGCGACCTCCGGCGCCGGAGGCGGGGTGTGCGACGCCGGGGCGTACGACGGCGAAGCGTGCGCGGCAGCGGTACGCGTCGGATGCGGCGAGCGCTGGAGCGGGATCCCGGCGACCGCCGCGGCCGGCAGCCGCTCGCTGCGGCAGCCCGTCAGAGTGGCGCGGACCAGTGGGCTGCGGCGCGCGCTGTGCAGCGTCCAGGCCGCGGCGGCGGCGAAGCAGTCGCCCGCGTCCGCGCCCTGCCGTTCCGCTTCCGCCAGGGCGTTCTCGACCCCGGCCAGAAACGTGTCGGCCTCGCGGCGCGCGAGCGCGCGGGCGAGGCCTTCCTTGCTGCTGAACTCGTTGTAGAGGGTCTGCCGGGACACCCCGGCCGACAGCGCCACATCGACCATCCGCACCGCCGCCCAGGGCCGGGCGCCCAGTGCGGCCAGAGCCGCGTCCAGTAATGATTCCCGCGCAGTAGGCATCATTGCCTCCAAGGGCCCGCATATGTCCCGGACAGCGGCCGTGGGCAAAGAATTGACGCGTCGCAGACCGCTGTCAAGGCTCCGCGCACCGTCCGCGTGACCTCGGCCGGTTGCGATCGCTACTGTTCGCCTTATGCCCGACTTCAACGACGACCTGCGCCTCGCCCACATCCTCGCGGATGCCGCCGACGCCACCACCATGGAGCGCTTCAAGGCTCTGGACCTCAAGGTCGAGACCAAGCCCGACATGACGCCGGTGAGCGAGGCCGACAAAGCGGCGGAGGAGCTGATCCGCAGCCAGTTGGGCCGCGCCCGGCCCCGGGACGCGGTGCTCGGCGAGGAGTACGGCAGCCACGGCAACGGCCCGCGCCGGTGGATCGTCGACCCGATCGACGGCACCAAGAACTACGTGCGCGGGGTACCCGTCTGGGCGACCCTCATCGCGCTGATGGTGCGCGGCGAGCAGGGTGACGAGGGTGTGGTGGGCGTGGTCTCCGCGCCGGCGCTCGGGCGGCGCTGGTGGGCCTCGAAGGGCGGCGGCGCGTACACCGGGCGCAGCCTGTCGGCCGCCACCCGGCTGCATGTGTCGAAGATCAACAAGCTGGAGGACGCGTCCTTCGCGTACTCCTCGCTCAGCGGCTGGGAGGAGCAGGGCCGGCTCGACGGCTTTCTGCACCTGTCCCGGAACTGCTGGCGCACCCGCGGCTACGGCGATTTCTGGCCGTACATGATGGTCGCCGAGGGCTCGGTCGACATCTGCGCCGAGCCGGAGCTGAGCCTGTGGGACATGGCGGCGCCCGCCGTCATCGTGCAGGAGGCCGGCGGCCGGTACACCAGCCTGGACGGCGAGCCCGGCCCGTTCGGCGGGAACGCGGCGGCCTCGAACGGGCTCCTCCACGAGGAGCTGCTGGGATACCTGGGGCGCACGGGCTGAACGAAACGGCGGCGCGCCTCCCCTTGCTGAGCCGGACAGAGCATGTGAACATGAGAATGCCCGAGCTTGTGAACTTGTGAACGCATTCTCTAGGGGTAGCCCATGCTCGTCCGAGACGCCATGAGCACCGTCGTCCTGACCATCGGACCCGCCCACACACTGCGCCAGGCCGCCCGCCTGATGGCCGTCCGACGCATCGGCGCGGCCGTCGTCCTCGACTCCGACACCTGGGGAGTCGGCATCCTCACCGAGCGCGACATCCTCAACGCCATCGGCGCCGGCCTGAACCCGGACGTCGAGACCGCCCACGACCACACCACCACCGACGTCGTCTTCGCGACGCCCGAGTGGACCCTGGAGGACGCCGCGTCCGCCATGGTGCACGGCGGTTTCCGGCATCTGATCGTGCTGGACGGCCGCGACCCCGTCGGGATCGTGTCGGTCCGCGACATCATCCGCTGCTGGGCCCCGGACCGGGCCACCGCCGGAGCGCAGAGCGCACTGGCCGGCTGACCCCCGCCCACGACCCGCGTTCACGGCCGCGCCGGCCGGGGACGGCGAAGAGGCCGGAGCCCCATGGCGTCCGGCCTCTTCGGTTTACGACCTGGGGAGCGATACGGAGCGGGCTCCCGACGCCCTGCGACTCCGCCTCCGGCGTTGTCGTCGGTCGACGACGCTCCGCGTCGCCTCCCTCCTCCACCTTGGACGCGAAGCCGCATGACGCCGCTCGCTAATCCACTCCGCCTCGCCCCCCAGGTCGTTACGACAAGCGTCCGGTCAGCCGCGGAGGGCCTGGACCGCGGCTTCCAGCCGCTTGCCGTAGTCGGGGTCCGCCTGGCGGAAGTTGTTCACCGCGCGCTCGGCGATGTCGTCGCGCGAGACCTTGGAGATGAACTGCGCCAGGTTGTCGACCAGGCGCTCCTTCTCGTCCTCGGACATGGCGCGGTAGAGGTTTCCGGCCTGCACGAAGTCGTCGTCCTCGGCGTGCGAGGGCGCCTCGGAGGTGCCGGTGGCACCGGAGACCGGGAGCGGCTGCCACAGCGGCTCGTTGGTCTGCTGCGGGCCGCCGAAGCTGTTCGGCTCGTAGTTCTTGGCGCCCTTGTGACGGCCGTCGTACAGGTAGCCGTCACGGCTGTTGGTGCGTGCCTCGGTGGCGTGCGGGCGGTTCACCGGCAGGTGGTCGGCGTTGATGCCGACGCGGTAGCGGTGGGCGTCGCCGTACGCGAACAGCCGGCCCTGGAGCATCTTGTCCGGGGACGGGCCGATACCGGGCACGAAGTGCGCCGGGGAGAAGATCGACTGCTCGACCTCGGCGAAGATGTTCTCCGGGTTGCGGTTGAGCTCCAGCTTGCCGATCTCGATCGGCGGGTAGTCCGCGTGCGGCCACACCTTGGTGAGGTCGAACGGGTTGAAGCGGTAGTTCGCCGCGTCGGCCGCCGACATGACCTGGATCTGCACCGTCCAGGACGGGAAGTCGCCGCGCTCTATCGACTCGCGCAGATCACGCTGGTGCGAGTCGGGGTCCATGCCCGAGAGCCGGTTCGCCTCGTCCGTGGTCAGGTTCTTGATGCCCTGGTCGGTCTTGAAGTGGTACTTGACCCAGAAGACCTCGCCCGCGGCGTTGTTCCACTGGTAGGTGTGCGAGCCGTAGCCGTTCATGTTGCGCAGCGTCGCCGGGATGCCGCGGTCGCCGAAGAGCCAGGTCACCTGGTGCGTCGACTCGGGGCTCAGGCCCCAGAAGTCCCATACGTTGTCCGCCTCCTGGGAGCCGGTGTACGGATCGCGCTTCTGGGTGTGGATGAAGTCGGGGAACTTGATGGCGTCCTTGATGAAGAACACGGGGGTGTTGTTCCCGACGAGGTCGTAGTTGCCGTCCTCGGTGTAGAACTTCAGCGCGAAACCGCGCGGGTCGCGCACCGCGTCCGCCGAGCCCAGGTTGCCCGCCACGGTGGAGAACCGCAGGAAGGTCTCGGTCTGCTTGCCGACCTCGGACAGGAACGCCGCCCGGGTCCACTCCGAGACGTCACACGTCAGCGTGAAGGTGCCGTAGGCGCCGGCGCCGCGGGCGTGCACGATGCGCTCCGGGATGCGCTCACGGTTGAAGTGCGCGAGCTTCTCCAGCAGCGACTGGTCCTGGATCAGCACCGGGCCGCCCGGACCTGCCGTCTGGCTGTTCTGGTTGTCCGCCACCGGTGCTCCGGCCTCGGTGGTCAGCGGGCCCGTTTCCTGAACCGTCACGTGCGTCTCCCTGGATCCTGATCGACCTGTCCCTCGGCTGTCGCCGGAATCGATCCTACGATAGACAGAGTCTAAGTCAAGAAGAGCACCATCCCCGGACTCATTCGGACCCCGGACCGAGCGCTGTTACGCTGCTGCGTATGAGTGACCTTCTGGAACGACTGCGCGAACGCGGCTGGCGGCTGACCGCCCAGCGGCGTGTCGTGGCCGAGGTCCTCGACGGCGACCACGTGCACCTGACCGCCGACGAGGTGCACGCCCGCGCCACATCCCGGTTGCCGGAGATCTCCCGGGCGACCGTCTACAACACCCTCGGTGAGATGGTGACCCTCGGTGAGGTCATCGAGGTCGCGACGGACGGCCGCGCCAAGCGGTACGACCCGAACGCGCACCACCCGCACCAGCACCTGATCTGCTCGCGCTGCGGCACGATCCGCGATGTCCACCCCGCCGGCGACCCGCTCGCGAGCCTCCCCGCGACCGAGCGCTTCGGCTTCACCATCGCCGACGTCGAGGTCACCTACCGCGGTCTGTGCCCCGACTGCTCCTGACGGGCGCGGCTCCCGCGTCCGGCGCCAGCCGCTCGGCCGCCCTGCGCACGGCCGGCTCGGTACGGGTCCTGCCCACCCAGACCGTTTCGGCGGGCACCTGCGCGGCCACCCGCGCCAGCGCCTCGAACACCTCCCTGGCCACCCCCGGATCGGGGTCGAGCACCAGTGGCGCCAGCAACCGCACCAGATCGTCCGCGGGCGCGAGCCGCCCCAGCGCCCGCACGGCACAGCGCCGTACCCGCGCCGGCCGGGCGACCGGCCCAGGCCCGGCTCCCGGCTCGGGTCCCGGCCCTGCTCCCGGCCCTGCTCCCGGCCCGGTGAAGCGCAACAGCACCGGTACGTCCGTCGCGTCGCCGCACTCCCCCAGGCCCGCCAGCAGACCGGCCACCAGCCCCGCCGGACCGCCGGGCCCGCACCGGCCGAGCTGTCTGCGGTAGACCCGGGCCGGCGGCTCACCGCGCCGGTACAGCTGCCACCGCGCCTGCGCCCGCACCATCCGGGCCGGATCGGCGAGCACGCTCACCAGGCGCGCGGCCGGCACGTCGACGGGCAGCGCCGCCACAGCGAGCTCCCGCACCGCCGCGCTGCGCGCCCACATCAGCCGTCCCGCCTGATCCGGATCGATCTCCAGCAGCCGTTCCGCGCACAGCCGCCGGCACACCTGGTCCCGGTCGCGCAGCGCGGTCCGCAGCAGGTCGCCGCGTACGTACTCCCCCAGTTCCAGGGCCAGTTCCATCCCGAAGCGGCGGGTCCGCGGATCACCGTCGGCGGCCAGCGCGCGGACCGCACGCCGGTACGCCGGCTCCGCGAGCACCGCGCGGTACCCGGCCGGCTGACCGCCCGCCCGGCGCCTGCCGCCCAGCCGCAGCAACAGCCGCAGGGCGGCGGCGACTTCGTCGGGCGCGGTCCGCGCGGGCAGCGCCGCCACGGCGCGCTCCCGTACGGCGGGCACCCAGTCGACCGTGCGCAGGGCCAGCGCCGCCGCGGCCAGCGGCCCGCCGACCCCGGTCAGCGCCTCCACCGCGGCCTGCCGGACGTGACCGTCGCGGTCCAGCGAGGCCAGCAGCAAGCGCAGCGGATCGGCGCCGCCAGGGCGGAGCGGCACCGACGGGGCGCCCCGGGCGCGGGCGCCGCGGTCCAGATGGGGCAGCAGCTCCGGAGGAGACCGCAGCAGCGCGTCGAGCGCCGCGGCACGGTCGTAGGGGAGGCCGCCGTCCACCGCGGCCCGCAGGGCGTCCAGCAGTGCCTCGACGGTCTCCGGCCGACCGGTCACGGCCGCCCGGCACAACCCGCTCCAGCGTTCCGCGTCGAGCACCGTGGCCGGCGCCGGCCCGTCACGCCGTCGCAGCACGGTCCGCCCAAACCGTCCGCGCAGCAACCCCGCCTCCTCGCACCGCGTAGAAGACCAGGATCGCGCCGGCAGGGAAGGCTTCCAAGGATGTTTGCGCGCTTTTGCCCGAACGATGTCCGAGGCACTACTCCGGGACGCTCCAGGGCCGCGTACCAGGGCTGCGTACCAGGACCGCGCAGCAAGGGGAACGACGAAGGCCCGGTTCCTGATTTCTCAGGAACCGGGCCTTGGTACTGAAGTAGCGGGGACAGGATTTGAACCTGCGACCTCTGGGTTATGAGCCCAGCGAGCTACCGAGCTGCTCCACCCCGCGCCGTTGTGTCCTCAATGTAGACCAGATGCGCTGAGCAGTGCAAATCAGTTCCCTTGCGGGCAAGGAGCGCGGGCAGCGACCGGGCCGGAGCCCGGCCGGGGCGGCCCTGCGACGCCGCGACCTACGCCGTGAGCTCGTGCTTCACGGCGTCGGTGAGCCGTGCGGCGCGCTCGGCGACCTCGGCAGGACCGCACTCGACCGCCCGCGCGCACCAGCCCTGGGCCTCGGCCAGCTCGCCGTGCCGGGCGGCGAGCAGCGCCATCCGCAGCGCCGCGCGGCCGTGGCCGGCGTCGGCGGCACGGGTCCACCACAGGGCGGCCTCGGGCTCGCTGCCCTCGCGGGCCAGCAGCAGTCCGAGGTTGAACGCGCCGTTGCGGCTGCCCGCCTCGGCGGCCTCGCGGTACCAGTGCGCCGCGTCCACCACGTCGCCGCGCTTGGCGGCGCACATGCCGAGCCGCACCTGGGCACGCCGGTGCCCCTGCCGGGCGGCGCGGCCGTACCACTCCTCGGCCTCCACCTCGGCCTCGTCGGTGTCCGCCCGGTCCAGCAGCGCGCCGAGCCGGAAGGCGGCCTCGGGGCTGCCGCCGCCCGCGGCGCACCGCAGATGGCGCTCGGCGCCGTGGCTGTCGCCCTCGCGCAGCAGCACGATGGCGACCTGGAGCGCGGCCTCGGTGTGGCCGGCCGCGGCGGCCCGCTCGTACCAGCCACGGGCGGCGGCCTCGTCGCCCCGGTTGGTGTGCAGGATGCCGAGGTTGAAGGCGGCGTCGACGCTGCCGGCCTCGGCCGCCTTGGAGAACCACGGTTCGGCGCCGGCCGCGTCTCCGCGCTGCAGCAGCAGGACGGCGAGCGCGTTGGCGGCCTCGCGGTGGCCGGCGTACGCGGCCTTGCGGTACCACTGCTCGGCCTGCGCGGTGCGGCCCTGGCCGGCGCAGAGCAGGCCGAGGTTGAACGCCCCGTTGATGTCGCCCGCCGCCAGGGCGCTGCGGTACCAGCGCTCGGCGGTCTGCGTCTCGCCCTCCTCGGCGTGCAGCGCTCCGAGCGCGTTGGCGGCGTTGCCGTCGCCCGCCTGGGCGGCGCGCCGCCACCAGGTGGCCGCGGAGTCCACATCGCCGGCGTCGCGCAGCAGGAAGGCGAGCGCGCAGGCGGCGCGCGCCTCACCGTCGCGGGCCGCGGTCAGGTACCAGTGGCCGGCTTCCTTGGTCTCGCCGCGCTCCTCCAGGAGCGTGCCGAGGCGCAGCGCGGCGCGGCGGTGCCGGCGCGCGGCTGCCTGCCGGTACCACTGCTCGGCCTCGCGCTCCTCGCCGCGCTCGGCGCAGATCCGCGCGATGCGGTACGAGGCCTCGCGGTGGCCGTGCTCGGCGGCGACCCGGAACCAGCGCTCGGCGCCGACGTCCCGCCGGTGGTCGAGCAGATCGGCCAGGGCGTACGCGCCCAGCGTGTGGCCCGACTCGGCTGCCTGGCGCAGCCAGTACTCGGCACCGGGCTCGTCGCCGCGCTCGCGGTAGTGCCGGCCCAGCGCGTGCGCGGCCGGGGCGGAACCCGCGACGGCGGCGATCCGCCACCAGTTGGCCGCCTCCTCCGGGTAGCCGCGCTGATGCAGCAGCAGGGCAAGGTTGTTGGCGGCCGCGCGGTCGCCGTTCGCGGTCGCGGCACGCAGATACGGCTCGGCCCCGTCCAGGTCGCCGCGGCGCAGCAGCAGGGTGCCCAGCGCGCTCATGGCGGCGGGGTCGCCGTGGTCGGCGGCCCGGCGGTGCCGGACCTCGATCTCGGCCTCCTCGCGGACCGCGAGGCTTTCCTCGTCGGCGAGTTCGGCGGCCTCGGAGGCCTCGGGCAGGTCGGAGAGCTCGGTCCTGTCGGTCCTGGCAACGGGAAGCGAATCGGCGGCGCGCGGCGCCGGCAGGAGACTGGTGACAGCCGGCACGAGCCTGGAAGCAGACGTCGACGTGTCACCCGTCGACCCTCGATCATGGATCTGACGAGTATTCAGCAGTCTTGCACCATCCCCCATAAGGTCCATCGTCGCACCACCCGTTACCGCCGTACACCTGGTATACCGCAACCCAATAGGTCACTTCAGCGTTTTGTCGACTTCCCGACTTGACGCCTTACCAAACGCAAAGCTCTGTGCGTCCCCCAAATAAGTGAAGAGGCCCGGAGTCTGTTGACTCCGAGCCTCTTCTGCAGTAGCGGGGACAGGATTTGAACCTGCGACCTCTGGGTTATGAGCCCAGCGAGCTACCGAGCTGCTCCACCCCGCGCCGTTGTGTCCCAACCGTACCACGGCGCGCGGTGTGTCTGATCAGCCCTTCTTTGCCGTCTTCTGCTCCGCTTCCGCCGCCCTCTGGAGTGCGGCGGCCAGATCCTTCTGCGTCTGGCCGTACTTGGCCCAGTCGCCGGCCTTCAGCGCCGCCTGGCCCGCGTCGAACGCCTTCTGCGCGTCCGCGAGCGCCGCGGCGACCGTCGGATCGGGTGTCGGTTTCGTGGGCTGCCCGGTACTCGGTGGTGGCTGGGTGGTCCCTTCGCTGCTGAACACCTCGTTCAGCGCCGCCTCAAGGGTGTCCTGGAAGCCGATCTGATTCCCGTAGGTCACCAGAACCTTCCTGAGGAGCGGGTAGTTGGTGCCCGCGCCCCTGACGTAGACCGGCTCCACGTACAGCAGGCCGCCGTTCAGCGGCACCGTGAGCAGGTTGCCGTACTCGACCGTCGAATCGCCCCCGCGTTTGAGCAGGTTGATCTGTGGCGCGACCTTGTTGTCGGAGTTGAGCTTGCTCTGCACCTGTTTCGGCCCGTCCACCGTGGTGTTCGGTGGCAGCTGGAGCAGTCTGATCGCGCCGTAGTCCTTGCTCGTCGCATCGGCGTCGACCGCCATGAACGCGCTGAGGTTGTCGCGCCCGTTGGGCGTGAACGTGGTCGTCAGCGAGAACGCCTGCGAGTTCTGGTCCGGCATCTTCAGGCTCAGGTAGTACGGCGGAACCGCCTTGCCGGTCTTCGCCGCCGGGTCGTCCGGGACCTGCCACACCTCGCTGCCGCTGTAGAACGTCGACGCGAGGGTCACGTGGTAGCGGGTCAGCAGCTGCCGCTGCACCTTGAACAGGTCCTGCGGGTACCGCAGGTGCGCCATCAGGTCAGGACTGATCTCGCTCTTGTCCTTGACCGTGCCGGGGAAGGCCTTCATCCAGGTCTTCAGCACCGGGTCCTTGGCGTCCCACTGGTACAGGGTGACCGTGCCGTCGTACGCGTCCACGGTCGCCTTGACCGAGTTGCGGATGTAGTTGACCTGGTTCTGCTGCGCGAGCACCGTGCGCTGGCCGTCGGTCAGCGAGTCGGCCGTGGTGTCACCCAGCGTGGTGCGGGAGGCGTACGGATAGCCGTTGGTGGTCGTGTAGGCGTCCACGATCCACTTCACATGGCCGTCGACGACCGACGGGTACGGGTCGCCGTCGATGGTGAGCCACGGCGCGACGGCCTCGACCCGCTCCTTGGGCGTCCGGTTGTAGAGCACCTTGGAGCCCTTGCCGATCGCCCCCGAGTACAGGATCTGCGGCTCACCGAAGCTCACCGCGTACGCGGCCCGCGTGATCGGGTTGTCGAGCCCGACGCCGCTCTTGCCGGTGTAGGTGTAGGCCTTCTCACCGCTGTTGTCGGTGTAGTCGATCTCCTTCGTCGGGCCGCCGACGATCGAGTACTGCTTGGTCTGCTCGCCGTAGTAGATCCGCTGCTGGTACTCGGGGAGGTTGCCGGTGGCCGGCAGGTCCTTCTCGGTGAAGTCCGGCGAGCCGTCCGGCAGCGCGTTCGTCCCCTTGGCCGCGACCATTCCGTACCCGTGGGTGTACTTGAAGTGGTCGTTGATCCAGTTGTTCTCGGGGATGCCGTTGACGTTCAGCTCGCGCAGGCCGACGACCGTGTCCTGCTCCTTCTTGTCGGTCGTGTACCGGTCGACGTCGAGCGTGGACGGGAAGGCGTAGTAGCCGCGGGTCTGCTGCAGCTGCTGGAAGGTCGGCGAGACCACGTTCGGGTCCAGCAGACGCACACTCGCCGTGGTGTTGGCGTCGGCCCGCAGGATGTCCTTGTTCGGCGTGGTGGGGGTCCCCGGATACGGGCTGACCTTGCTCCCGCCGATCCCGTAGGCCTCGCGGGTCGCGTCGATGTTCTTCTGGATGTACGGCGCTTCCTTGGCGGCCTCGTTCGGCTGCACCTGGAACTTCTGCACGATCGCCGGGTAGAGCCCGCCGATCAGGATCGCGGAGAGCACCATCAGACCGAAACCGATCATCGGCAGCGACCAGGTGCGCCGCCACAGCGTCGCGAAGAACAGCAGCGCGCAGATGATCGCGATGGCGAAGAGGATGTTCTTCGCCGGCAGATACGCGTTCGCGTCCACATAGCGCAGACCGGTCCAGCTGGTGGTGGCCTTGAAGTCGCTCGACTTCACCGCGAGCCCGTACCGGTCCAGCCAGTACGCGACGGCCTTGAGCGACACGAAGATGCCCAGCAGCACCGACAGGTGGCCGGTGGCCGCTGCCGTGGCCCGCCCGCCGGGCGAGGTGATCCGCAGACCGCCGTACAGGTAGTGCACCAGCGCGGCCGCCACCAGGCCGAGCACCACGGCCGCGAAGCCGAAGCTCAGCAGGAAGCGGTACCAGGGCAGGTCGAAGGCGTAGAACGCCACGTCCTTGTGGAACTGCGGATCCTTCGTGCCGAACTGCGTGGCGTTCGTGTACAGCAGCCACGTGCGCCACTGGCCGGACGCCGAGCCGCCCGCGATGAGGCCGACCATGGCGCAGACCGCGAGCAGCACCCACTTCTTGTAGGGCGCGATACCCATCCGGTATCGGTCCAGGCTCTGCTGCTCCAGCGACATCGCGCTGAGCGGCGGCCGGAGCCGGTGGGCCAGATAGATGTTGACGCCGACGGCCGCGGCCATCAGCAGGCCGAAGGTGAAGAACAGGCCGATCTTCGTCCACAGGGTGGTGGTGAAGACCGACGAATAATGGACCGAGCGGTACCAGAGCCAGTCCGTCCAGAAGCCCGCGAACATGACGAACGCGATGGCGAGCACGATCAGCGCGCCAAGCGTCATCAGTAGCGTCCGCGTACGCCGGGACGGACGGCCGAGTCTGATCCGCGGCCCCGTCGGACCTCCGCCGCGATCCGGCATCTGGAATACCAAGGTGCGCACCTCGAAAGTTCGGTGTCTACGGGCGTCCCGGGTCGGACCCCCACTGGTGCAACTTACTCACGCTTTACTCGGTTCCCGATTTTGGCCTGGGAACAGGCAGGATATTGACCATGTCCAACATTGCGACCGATGGAGCACCTCTCGCGGCGAGCCCGCTGACCCGTGCCGTACTGGAGATCGACGAATATGCGTCCGGTCTCGGCTGGGACCGGCCCGCGCGGCTGTTCGCCCTGGTCGACACCGCACGCCTGCGTACACAGGAACCGGGCCTGGCCGATCAGCTGGGGCTCGCGGAGAAGAACGCCGGGGCGCTGACCCCGGTCGAGCAGGACGAGCTGCCCGAAGGCAAGGCGCTGGACGAGTTCCTCGCCACCATCGCCTGGCCGGACGTCATCGCCGGCTGCGCCATGACGGTGGAGCGGCTGATGCTGCCGCCGTCCGCGGAGGCGGCGATCCCCGAGGGGCTGAACGACGCCAAGCTGGCGAAGTGGGTCGCCGAGCACCCGGAGCGCCAGGAGGTGCGGATGACGGTGGCCGTGCTGCGCAACGGTGCCCGCGAGTCCGCCATCAGGCTCCGGTCCAAGGACACCGCCACCGAGGTCCTGACCGGCTCCGACCTGGTACCGGGCCTGGCCGAGGCACTGGCCGCCACCTTCGAGAGCTGAGAACGGGCGCGCAGCCGGGCAGGTCCGTGACGGGCCCGCCCGGCCAGGACCTGTCCGGCCGGTCACGAAGGCCGGGCAGGCCCCAGCGGGTCAGTTCTTCGAGCAGCTCGGCAGGGCGTCCGTCTTGTCGGCCTTGATGTTCTCCAGGGCCGACATGGCGTCGTCGATCGTGCTCACCTTGACGAGGGTGAGGCCGGAGGGGATGTCCTTGGCGGCCTCGGCACAGTTGTCGGCCGGGGTCAGGAAGTACTGCGCGCCCTGCCCGCGGGCCCCGATCGTCTTGAGGCCGATACCGCCGATCGGGCCCACCTTGCCGTTGTCGTCGATCGTGCCGGTGCCGGCCACGAACTTCCCGCCGGTCATGTCGCCCGGGGTGAGCTTGTCGACGATGCCGAGGGCGAACATCAGGCCCGCGCTCGGGCCGCCGACATCGGCGAGCTTGATGTCGATCGTGAACGGGAAGAGGTGCTCGACACCGGCCTGGATACCGACGACCGCCCGCGCCTTGCCGTCGTCGGCCGACTTCCGGGTGGTGACCACGACCTCCTTGGTCGCGCCGTCCTTCTTCTTGGCCGCTTCCTCCGGGATGACGGTGAAGACGACGTTCTCGCCCGGCTGGTGCTTGGTGACGAGCTTGGCGACATCGCCCGGCTCCTTCACCTCGGTGCCGTCCACGGCCTTGATCACGTCGCCGGCGTGCAGCTTGCCCTCGGAGGCGCTGTCCTTGACGACCGCGCCCACGATGACGCGGGAGGAGACCGCGATGTTCAGCTTCTTGAGCGCCGAGACCTTGGCACTGTCCTGGGACTGGGTGAACTCCTCGGCGTTCTGCTGATCGGCCTGCTCGGCGGTCTGGCCCTGCGGGTAGAGGGTGTCGTGCTCGACGACCTTCTCGTCATGGCCGATCCAGCCGACCACGGCCTCCACCAGGTTCATCCGGTAGTCGGCGCCGGTCACCCTGACGGTGGTCATGTTGAGATGACCGGTCGTCGGATAGGTCTGGTGCCCGGAAATCTGCAGAACCGGTTCACCCCCGTGGTCGCCGAGGGTGTTGACGGTCGGCCCGGGAGACATCTCGGCGTACGGCGCCGGCGTCAGCAGGGCGACGCACAGCAGCGCTATCAGCGTCAGGGTCGAGGCGATCAGCGTCGCGGTGCGGCGTGGCATGCCACGAATGTACGGGACCGGTCCGACAAACGGCCCGCTGGGCCGGTCCGTAGCGGCGGGGGCGTCCGCGGCCCGGTTAACCGGAATGCGACTTCTGCATCGCCTCGCGGAAGCGCTCGTAGTCCGCCAGCGAGGAGCCGTCCCCGGTTGCCCGGGTGCGCGCGGCCCAGCTGCCCCAGACGGTGGCAACGAGCACGGCGACAAGCGGAATGAGCAACCAAGCGAGCGCTGCCATGAAGGACTCCCGACCCCGCGTACGCCAATTATGGACCTATGAGCAGATTAGCTACCCAGTAGGACAACGGTCGGGGCGGGTGGGGAGTTACGCAACCGGAGAGGCTGCCGGTACGGCGCTACGCGCCCACCCACTCTTCTTGGCCGTCGGCGAAGGTCTGGTGCTTCCAGATCGGCACTTCGGCCTTGAGCTCGTCGATCAGCCGCCGGCAGGCCTCGAACGCCTCGCCGCGGTGCGGACACGAGACTGCCACGACGACCGCCAAATCGCCCACTTGGAGGTCACCCACACGGTGTACCGCGGCGAGCGCCCGGACCGGGAACTCCGCCGCGATCTTCTCCGCGATCCGCCGCATCTCCGCTTCCGCGGTGGGGTGCGACGAGTAGCCGAGACCCGTCACCTCGGCGCCGGAACCGCCGTCGTGGTCCCGTACGGTCCCGACGAACAGCGCCGTACCCCCCGCGGCCTCGTGCCCGACGGCCGCGAAGACCTCGTCCACGGACAGGGGCGTGTCGCGGATCTCCAGGAGCCGGATCGGGTTCTGCGCGTCAGCGTGCGTCGGTGCCATGCGGCACATGCTGCCTCATCCGCCCGCGATGCGGAAGTTCGATTCCGGTGGTTGGTCCGCCGGGGGTGGCGGCGCTTCCCGGAGCCGTAGCGGGAGCCCTACCGGAGCCGTGTACGACCTAGATTCCGCGCCGCTTGCGGGCCCGGCGCACCAGCGCGGCCGTGCCCACCAGGGCGACCGTCGCGCCTGCCGCGCCCAGGGTGGTGGCGTCCTTGCGGCCCAGCCGGCGGCCCGCGACGGAGTTCCGGCCCGCGACCTCCTCCAGGAGCTGGGCCAGCACCTCCTCGTTGGTCCACTGGGGGCGCCAGCCCGCCTCGTGCAGCCGGCTGCCGCTGACCACCCACGGGTGCATCGTGTACGCCAGGTCGCCGGCCGGGGACGGGGTGAGGCCGAGGCGGTGCAGGCGGGAGGCGGCACCGAAGGCGATGGCCGGCGGCAACTCCATCCGGCGGATGCCCGACAGCTCCTCGACCTCCTCCTGCTCCAGCCAGCCGTCACAGCCGACGGCCATCTCCCCGTCGACCTTCTCCAGCACCGCGTACTCCAGTGCCGACACCAGGTCCTCGACGTGGCAGAACTGCCAGCAGGGCCGGCTGCCCGCCACCACCAGGAGCCGGGGCGACTCGAAATACCTGGTCAGCGCGGTGTCCGTGCCACCGACCAGCACGGCGGGGCGCAGGATCGTGACGTTCAGCCCAGGGTGGGCACGCGGCGCGCGGCGGCCCAGCCGTTCGATCTCCAGCAGGTCGTCGACGAAGCTGGCCTCGGCGGTGGCGCGCAGCGGGGCGTCCTCCGCGAGCGGCACGTCGTTGTCGGCCTGGGCGCCGTAGACCATCGCCGAGGTGCACAGCACCGCACGGCGCACCCCGGCGGCGGCCGCCGCGGTGAGCACCGTCTGGGTGCCCCGCACGTTGAAGGCGGTACGCGCCTTGGGGTCGGACTCCAGATCGAGGTCGAGACCGAGATGGACGACGACGTCGACGCCGCGCAGTTTCTCGGCGATGGCGGGGTCGCGTACGTCGAGCACCCGCCAGGTCGCTCCGGGCACGTCCCCGCGGCGTTCGTCGATCGCGACGACCTTCTTGACCTCGTCGGACTCGACGAGACGCAGCGCGAGCAGACGGCCGAGGCCGGACGCCGCACCGGTGATCGCCACCACAGGGCCCGCGGGGGCCTTGGACGGGCTCCGCTCTGGGCGAACGTGTGCTTCTGGGGAACTCACCGGGTGTCTCCCACGGTTGTTTCTGGTACGAGGTGCGCACTTGGTACGCAGCCATCCTGCCTGACTGGTGTCTAGGCTGGAGGTACAGCCCACAAGACACAGCCCCAACACATAGAGCCGAGGAAACCCGTGAGCGACCACCCATTCGGATTCGGCGTCCCTCCCGAGGAGCCCGAGGACGGGGACGAGGGCAAGAACCAGCGCGGCGACCGGCCGGGGCAGGGGCCTGCCGACAATCCCTTCGGTTTCGGTGGCGTGAACCCGTTCGGTGGCGCCGGCGGGGACAACCCGTTCGCCGCGATGTTCGGCTCCCTGAACCCCAACGATCTCGGTGCCGCCTTCCAGCAGCTCGGCCAGATGCTCTCGTACGAGGGCGGCCCGGTGAACTGGGACATGGCCAAGGACATCGCACGCCAGACCGTCGCGCAGGGCACCGCGGACGGCGTCAAGGACGCGAGCGTCGGCCCGGCCGAGCGCTCCTGGGTCTCCGAGGCCATCCGGCTGGCCGACCTGTGGCTGGACGGGGCGACGTCGCTGCCCTCCGGCTCGGGCAGCGCTGTGGCGTGGAGCCGCGCCGAATGGGTCGAGGCGACCCTGCCGGCGTGGAAGGAACTGGTGGACCCGGTCGCGGAGCGGGTCGGCGCCGCCATGGGCGATGTGCTCCCCGAGGAGATGCAGGCCATGTCCGGGCCGCTGCTCGGCATGATGCGCTCCATGGGCGGAGCGATGTTCGGCAGCCAGATCGGCCAGGCGCTGGGCACCCTGGCGGGCGAGGTGGTCGGCTCCACCGACGTCAGCCTCCCGCTCGGCCCGGCCGGCAAGGCCGCGCTGCTCCCCGCGAACATCGCGGCCTTCGGTGAGGGCCTCGGCGTCCCGCAGGAGGAGGTGCGGCTGTACCTGGCGCTGCGCGAGGCCGCCCATCAGCGGCTCTTCGCCCATGTGCCGTGGCTGCGGGCGCATCTGTTCGGCGCCGTCGAGGGTTACGCACGGGGCATCAAGGTCGACACGGCGAAGCTGGAGGACGCGGTCGGCCAGCTCGACCCGTCGAACCCCGAGGCCATGCAGGAAGCGCTGGCGCAGGGCATGTTCCAGCCCGAGGACACCCCCGAGCAGAAGGCCGCCCTGGCCCGGCTGGAAACGGCGCTCGCGCTCGTCGAGGGCTGGGTGGACGCGGTCGTGCACGCGGCCGCCGCGCCGCATCTGCCGTCCGCCGCCGCGCTGCGCGAGACGCTGCGCCGCCGCCGGGCGACCGGTGGCCCCGCCGAGCAGACGTTCGCGACGCTCATCGGTCTGGAGCTGCGCCCGCGCCGGCTGCGGGACGCCTCCCGGCTGTGGGCCTCGCTGACCGACGCCCGCGGTGTCGACGGCCGCGACGGCCTGTGGGAGCACCCGGACATGCTGCCCACCGCGGAGGACCTGGACGACCCGGACGGCTTCGTGCACCGCGAGTCCGCCGACTTCTCCGAGCTCGACAAGATGCTCGGCGAGGCCGCCGAGAAGCGGCTGACCAAGGACGAGCCGAAGAAGTCGGACGACGGTCCCAGCGCTTCCGACGAGACCAAGGACGACGAGGGCAAGTGAGTCTGCACGCGGACGCGGTGCGCGTCCTGAAGGACTGGGACGCGCCGGACGCCGGTCAGGAACAGCTGCGGCTGGAGTACCTCGACCATCTCGACAGCAGTCCCGACGGCATGTGGAAGGCCTCGCAGCCGGGGCACATCACCGCCAGCGCGCTGGTGGTGGACCCGGTGACCGGGCGGGTGCTGCTGACGCTGCACAAGAAGCTGAAGATGTGGCTCCAGATGGGCGGCCACTGCGAGCCGGAGGACGCCACTCTGGCGGCCGCCGCGCTGCGTGAGGCCACCGAGGAGTCCGGCATTCCCGGGCTGACGCTGCTGCGTCCTGAGCCGGTGAACCTGGACCGGCACTCCACGCCCTGCGCCTGGCATCTGGATGTGCAGTACGCGGCGGTCGCGCCGGCCGGCGCGGTCGAGGCGATCAGCGAGGAGTCGCTGGACCTGCGCTGGTACGGCTACGACGAGGTCGGCTCGGTCGCCGACGGTTCGGTGGAGACACTGCTGGCCCGTACCCGCGCGCTGCTCTGAGGCGGCGCGCGGGCACGGCCCGTACGTACGGCAGGATCAGCGGTTGTTGGTCCAGATGTTGCCCAGGTTCTGGGCGTGGGCGCCCGCCTGGCCCACCCCGAACTGGGCCCGCAGGCCCTGGCCGATCTCCGCGTTCTGCGGCGGCATCAGCTCGCTGGGCTGCACCAGGACGTATCCCTGGCCCACGAAGTTGAGCTCCCAGCCCTCTCCGGTGTTGCCGCGCCGGCGGTAGACCGAGGAACTGCTGGTCTGCGCCTGCATCTGGACCCGCAGCGAGGAGGACCAGGCGACCACCGCGTCGGCGTCGCAGGAGACGTACTTGTCCGGGGTCACCGGCATCAGCAGCGGCTTGCCCGAGGTCATCAGCGCGACCTTGCCCTGGCCCGAGATGTTCAGGTTGTAGGCGCCGGTGCCGGACAGGCCGAACTGGCTGTCCACGGCGATCACGTCCCAGTGCAGCCCGGAGTCGAGGGCGAGCACATAGGCGCTGTCCACGGTGAGGCCGTCATGGTCGACGTCCACGACGTGGATGTGCTGGGCCAGGTTGGCGAGGTAGACCGTGCCCTGCCCGGAGCAGCGCATCAGGTCCAGGCCCTCGCCGGTGGCCATGCGCGCGCCGCCCTGGTTGCGTGACTGGTACTCGCCGTCGAATTCGATCATGCCCTGGTAGGCGACCATCGCGCCCTTGCGGGCGAGACAGTCACGGCCGGAGTTGCCCTCCAGCTTGACCCGCAACAGGTACGGATTCTGGAGTGCGTAGAGGTCGTTCGACTGGACCTCGGTGTTCGCGAAAAGCGGGCTCTGCATATCGGTCGCTCCCCCTCAGCCCCGTGCCCGGAGGCGGTCTGTGCTGTCCTCGCTGGGCTGTACCACCACGAAGCCCTGGCCGGAGAACGCGATCTGGAACGCCTCGCCGCTGCCCCGCCCGATCAGGGAGGACGCCTTGAAGCTGCGCTTGGCCTTCATCTTGAGCCCCGACGACCAGGCGACGAGTGCGTCCGGGTCGACGTAGGTCTCGTCGGCGCCGCTTCCGCAGTCGACGACGATCGGTGTGCCGCGGGAGGTGATGGCGACCCAGCCGGTGCCCTTCACCCCCACGTTGAACAGGCCCTGGCCGGCGAACTTGGCGAGCCCCTTGACCCGCTCGACGCCCCACTGGAGGTGCGCGTCGAAGGCGAGCAGGTTGGTGCCGTTGACCGACAGGGACTCGTTGTTGAGGTTGACGCACACCACGTCGGCGCCGTAGTCGGCCAGATAGAGCAGGCCGTCGCCGGTGCACTTCATCAACGGGGCGCCCTCACCGGTGAGCCACTGCGAGGCCATCTGCCGGACGGCCGGCGGATTGGGCTCGTACTGGACGAAGCCCTCGTACGCGACCATCGAGCCGGTACGGGCGAACAGGTCCTGGCCGGTCTGCATGGCGACCTTGAGCATCGCCGAGCCGTGGGTCTCCATCCGGGCCGACACCGGGGTCGGTGCGTAGCCCGCGATCATCTGCTGGTCCATTGCGGGTCACACCTCGTAGGGCTGGACGACGATGAAGTTGCCGGGAGCGCCGCGGAACTGGAGGTTCACGGTCTCTCCGCTGTGGCCGGGGTAGGCGTTCCTCCGCAGCCGGACCTGGCTGGAGATGATCACCTGGGAGGCCGCCGACCAGGCGACGATCGCATTGCAGTCCGCGTACGTGGTCGGGGTGACGGGCAGCACCACGGGGGTGCCATGGGTCTTGACGATGATCGTTCCGGTGCCCTGGAACTGCATCGTGAACAGCGCGCCGCCGGGGATGCCGTGGCCCTCGATCCTGCGCACCTCGTACTGCAGGCTCTCGTCGAAGGCGAGCACGTTCTCCGAGGAGACGCAGATGGCATCGCCCTGGAGTTCGATCGGGTGCAGGTGGGCGCCGTTCTCCGCGAAGAAGACCTGGCCCTGGCCGGTGCAGCGCATCAGCTGCATCTCCTGGCCGGTGGCGCCGCCGACGATCCGGCCGGCGAACCCGGCACCCTTGTAGCTGTATTCGACCTTGCCCTGGTACAGAACCATGCTGCCCTGGCGGGCGAGCACCGGCTGGCCGCCGGCCTGCGAGAGGTCGGCCCGCATCATCTTGTTGTTCTGCTGCGTCCACCGCTGGCCGGTGGGCGTCTCACGGAACTTCTGCATGGCGCCGGAGATCCCGCCGGCCGGCTGGCCCGCCTGCGGCTGGCCGTACGGTGCCGGCTGGCCCGGTACCTGGCCGAACTGCGGCTGGCCCGGCGGCTGGCCGAACTGCGGCTGCCCGTACTGCGGCGGGCCGGGCGGCTGGCCGAACTGCTGGCCGGGCACCTGTCCGGGGGGCGGCTGCGGCGGCGGGACCTGGCCGAACTGCGGCTGGCCGGGCGCCTGCGGCGGAGTGACCAGCGGCGCGATCATGGTCTGCTGCTGGTGGATGGACGGGTTGCCCGGGGGCGGCGTGAACCCCTGCCCGGCGGCGGGAGCGCCGAACGAGGGGGCGGGCGCGGCACCGCCGGGCGGCGGTGCGAAGCCCGGGGCCCCGGCCTGCTGCGGAGGCGCGGCGGCCGGCGCCTCTTCGGCGACCTCGCCGCCGAAGTTGCGCAGCAGCGCGTCCAGTCCGCCGTCGAAGCCCTGGCCGACGGCGGCGAAGCGCCAGACGTCCTTGAGGTACACATCGGCGAGCATCACCGCGCGCTCGGTGCTGAACTCGGCGCCGGTGAAGGTGTAGCGCGCGACTTCCTCACCGCCGGCGACGATACGGATGTACCCGGGTCCGACCTGCGACATCTGGCCGTTGCCGTCGATGGTCGCGGTGAAGGAGAGCTTGCGGATCTTGGGGGGAATCCGGTCGAGCGTCACACGGAAGGACTCGCTGTCCCCCGCCTGCGCGCCGAGCTGCTGGATGGATTCCTCGGGCGACTTGGGCTGGTTGAAGAAGATGAAGTAACTGTCGTCGGACAGCTGCTCCTTCTCGTCGAGCCCGAAGCAGCTGATGTCGAACGACAGGCCGGGTCCGGCGATCTGCACACCGATGTACAGATCCGTCCCCGCCGTGAGATCACTGATCTTGGCCTTGTGGCCACGCTGGAATTCCCTGGCCATACGAACGACCGTCCCCCATCCCGTAAATGCATGTGCGTTGCGACAGGCTAGCCCCTGGCCCCGACAGCGGCTATTCCTCGCGGGCGGTGGGCAGCTCCGGCAGCCGGCCGGCCGCCACGACCCCCTCGAGATATCCGCGGGCCCGTTCGGTCCGCGGATACGACTCCAGCAGCTTCCAGAAGCTCGGGCCGTGGCCCGGTACCAGCAGATGCGCGAGTTCGTGCAGCAGAACGTAGTCGATGACGTACTCGGGCATGCCCTGCAGCCGGTGGGAGAGACGGATGCTGCCCTCGGAGGGGGTGCAGGACCCCCAGCGGGAGTTCTGGTTGGTGACCCAGCGGACGGTGTCCGGTTCCGCTCGGGCGTCCAGATACTGCTCGGAGAGCTGGGCGGCGCGGGTGAAGAGCTCGTCGTCGCCGAGCATCCGCTTGCTCTCCTGCGCCGCGAGTTTCTCGAGCATCACCGTCACCCAGCGTTGCTCCTCGGCGACCGACATCCGGGCCGGAATGAGGACGACGGTGCGGTCCCCCTCGCGGTAGGCCGAGACCGTCCGGCGCCTTCGGGCGCTGCGGCGCACTTCGACCTCACTCGTCCGGGAGGTGAGGGACTGCTGGCTGGAGAGGTCATGCGCGGGGTCGGCGGACACGCTCCGACGTTACCGGGTGGGGGTCCGCGAAGTCCCGTCCCCAGGCCGGTCGGCGAGGGAATCACCTCGCTTCGTGCGCATATTGAACGACTATCCCTCACAACCTGTGGATAACTTTTCGTCACCGTCGGCGTCCGCGTGCATTCTGTGACTGCCGCATTACAGCGATGCGGAAACTGGTGCGGATCTTGAATGGATTCGCGGTGATCCACCGGGGGTGGCCATGCGTCCCATGCTCAAAACCGCCATGCGGCGCAGTTGGCGCAACCGCGAGAGCGTGCAGTTCGGAATTGATCCGGCGCACGCGGTCGTCCTGGACTCGGTCGACGGCGCGGCGGCGGGATTCCTGGATCTGCTGGACGGCACCCGCGGGGCGGCCCTGCTGACCCGGGACGCCGAGGCGCTGGGGCTGGGAGCGCAGCAGGTCCGGCAGTTGCTGGGGCTGCTCGCCGAGGGCGGTGTGCTGGACGATGCGGCGGCGCATGCCCGGCTGTCCGAGGCGGTCCGGCACCGGACGGCGGCGATCGACCGGCTGCGGCCCGACCTTGCCGCGCTGTCCGTCGTGCACGCGGGTCCCGGCGGCGCGGCCGGCCGGATGCGGGACCGGCGGGCGGCGCGGGTGCGGGTCCGCGGCGCGGGCCGGGTCGGGGCGGCCGTCGCCGCGCTGCTGTCGGCGGCCGGCGTCGGCCGGGTGGAGGTGCTGGACGGCGGACGGGTCGAGCCGTGGGACGTGAGCCCGGGCGGCATCCCGGCCGAGCACATCGGTGACCGGCGGGACGCGGCCGCCCGCGGGGCGGTGCGCCGGGCCGCGCCCGATCCGCGCGCGGCGGCGCTCGGCCGCCGGGGACCCCGGGCCGGGCGCGGGCCCGGACAGGAGCCGGAGGATTCCCGGCTCTCGCTGGTCGTGGTGGCCCCGCGCGACGGGCTGGCGGCCTACGCTCCGGAGCCCCGGGAGGCGGAACGGCTGCTCGCGGCGGGCATCCCGCACCTCTATACGGGCGTCGTCGAAGGCATGGGAGTGGTCGGCCCGCTCGTCGTTCCGGGGCGTACCGGCTGCGCGGGCTGTCTGGCGCTGCGGCTCGCGGACGCGGATCCCGCGTGGCCGCGGATGCTCGCCCAGCTCCGATCGGGCCGGGCGCCCGCGGTTCCGGCCTGCGACATCGCCCTGGCGACGACGGTCGCGGGGCTCGCCGCCGCCCATGCGCTGGCCTTCCTCGACGGCGGAAGTCCGCCGAGTTCCGGGGCCCGGGTGGAGATCGCGCTGGCCCGGCTGTCCATGGAAGTACGACCGGTTCCGGGTGACATCAGATGCGGTTGTGGTGCGGGAAATGACCCGAGGGCGGTGCTGCCCGCCGCGCCGCGAGTGCGGAGAGGCACAATGGCCGGGTGACCGACGGGAATGAGGAGCGCATGTCTGATCTTCCTCGTAAGGCGGTGACTCGCACCGCGAAACTGGCCGCGCTCCCCTTGGGGTTCGCGGGCCGCGCCACACTCGGGCTGGGCAAGCGGCTGGGCGGTCGTCCTGCCGAGGTCGTCGCGAGCGAACTGCAGGAACGCACGGCCGAGCAGTTGTTCAAGGTGCTCGGAGAGCTCAAGGGCGGGGCCATGAAGTTCGGCCAGGCGCTGTCGGTGTTCGAGGCCGCGCTGCCCGAGGATGTGGCGGGTCCGTACCGGGCCGCGCTCACCAAACTGCAGGACTCCGCGCCGCCGATGCCCGCAAGCACCGTGCGCAAGGTGCTCACCGAGCGGCTGGGCGCGGACTGGCGGGAGCTGTTCACCGAATTCGACGAGACTCCGGCCGCGGCCGCCTCGATCGGCCAGGTGCACCGCGCGGTGTGGCACGACGGCCGGACGGTGGCGGTGAAGGTGCAGTACCCGGGCGCCGGGGCGGCCCTTCTCTCGGACCTGTCCCAACTGGGCCGGGTGGCCCGGCTGTTCGGCCCGCTGATCCCCGGGATGGACATCAAGCCGCTCATCGCCGAGCTGCGCGACCGGGTCTCGGAGGAGCTGGACTACGAGTTGGAGGCCCAGGCACAGCACGCCCACGCCGCGGAGTTCGCCGGCGACCCCGATGTCTCGGTGCCCGATGTGGTGCACCAGGCCGATCAGGTCCTGGTCACCGAGTGGATGGACGGCGTGCCCATGGCCGAGGTGATCGCCAAGGGCACCCAGGAGCAGCGGGACCGGGCCGGCCAGCTGCTGGCGCGCTTCCTGTTCGCGGGCCCGGCGCGTACCGGGCTGCTGCACGCCGACCCGCACCCGGGAAACTTCCGGCTGCTGGTGGACGACGGCCCCGCCGAGGGCTGGCGGCTGGGCGTGCTGGACTTCGGGACGGTGGACCGGCTGCCCGACGGGCTGCCGCTGCCGATCGGCACCGCGCTGCGGCTGGCGCTGGAGGGCGACGCCGAATCGGTGCACGCGATGCTCCGTCAGGAGGGCTTCGTCCGGCCGTCGATCAAGCTGCGCCCGGACGCGGTGCTGGACTATCTGCGGCCGATCATCGAGCCGGCCGGGTCCGAGGAGTTCACCTTCGTCCGCAGCTGGATGCGCGCCCAGGCGGCACGGATCGCCGATCCGCGCTCGCCCGCCCATCAGTTGGGCAAGCAGCTGAACCTGCCGCCGTCGTATCTGCTGATCCACCGCGTGACCTTGAGCACCATCGGCGTCCTGTGCCAGCTGGGCGCGACGGTGCGGCTGCGCGATGAACTGCTGGAGTGGCTGCCGGGCTTCGACGCCGATGGGGCGGCGGAGTCGGCGTAACCACGCGGCGGGCAGCTACCACCAGGAGGAGTCGAGACGACCTTCGATACTGCGGAGGTTCTCCCGGCCGCACCGGTCACAGAAATAGACGCGCCGGCTGTTCTCCACGGAGCAGGTCCAGGTGATCGGCAGACCCTCCTCGACGGCACCGCAGCGCGCGCACGTCGTTGTCTGGGCAGTCCCGACCCGGTTGTGCTGAGTCTTCTGGTCCACTTGGCGACGATACCTCTCCCAGTGCCCGTTAATACGCCGTAACGCACCGCGGGGCCGGTCCTTTCGGACCGGCCCCGCGGTGTTCGCTGTGGCACGGAGTGGTGTTGCTCAGCCGCTGGTGTGCGGCCGTTGGAGCGTGGTGGCCGCTGTTACTGCATGACGGCCATCGCCAGCGCACGGCGGGCGCGCAGCGAGACTCGTTCGGCCCGGCGCTGGAGTCGGCGGGCCGACACCACTCGAAGGGCCTGACGTTCGTGCTCGGCCTCGTAGAGGCGTTGTTGCATATGGGCACGTGCCAAGGCTTCTGGCATGAGTTGCATTTCGAGGTTCCTGTTCTGGCGGGCGCTGTACGCGCCGGAAGTGTGTCGGGAGGCTTCGGTGGCGTGCGCCACTTCTGTGGAGGGGTTCATGGGGACCTGCTTCTTCGGGTCGTGCGTCAGGGGTCGGTCGACTGTTCCTACGGCGCTGGTGTTCACACCGCTACTGCGTTCTTGCGCGGACGGCCACGGGGCCGCTTGCGGGCTACGACGACGCCCTGGATGAAGAGCTCTCCACCCCAGACGCCCCAAGGCTCACGGCGGTCCTTCGCACCGGCGAGGCAGGCCTCGCGGACGGGACAGGTCTGGCACAGCGACTTGGCGTACTCGACGTCGGCCGGGGACTCCGCGAAGAAGACCTCCGGGTCGTAGGTCCGGCAGGGGACGGGTACACCGAGGCGCTCGATTTCGTCATCGAGCTCGGTCAGGGGCAGCAACGGGACCTCCGAGTGGACCGCGGGCGGGGGGAGCTGGTCTGTGGGCGATACGGACGGGGCGTGCGGGGTGGCATGCACGGTCTTGGTGTTCCTCGTCTGTCTGGTCCGGCCGGTGGGCCGGTGGTTCGGCTGGAGAAAACAAAAGGGCCGCGGATCCCGGTCTGGGATTCCGCGGCCCTGGAAGGTGCCGGTCTGATCGTCGATCAGACTGGATCGCTCCAGGGTTCGAGCCCGCGGAAGGCCCACATCGAGAGGTGCTGCTGCTTCTGTCCATTTGTGCTGTGACCGGCACCGCCGGGCGTAAAGACATAGGCCGGGGCCTTCGTCTCCAGTACTGCCGGTGCCTTGGTCGCTCGCTCGCTGCGCTCGCGGATCGAGAGTTCCGCGATGGAAGCCAGGCGCAGAGCCGGGGCACCGGACATACCGGTGCCAGGCAGCGGGGAGCCGAGCGGGCAGGTGGCGACGACGACCGGACGATCGGTCATTTTCACGTTCTCGAAGTTGATGGTCACGGGTCTTCGCCTCCTCTCGGCGTCTCGTAGGGCCTGTGGTGCTTGGTCAGTACATCACGATCTCCCCGGCTCTTGGAAGAGCCGCAGTGACCGTGCTCCGGAAGGCTATGGGGACTTCCTCGCCGGGCGCAAACTATTTTTCTGGTTCTTCTGCAACAGCTTCGTCACCGGCTACGGGGCCGGCATCCCCGCCGGTGCACAGCGCCAGGACCTCGGCGCCGTACTTGTCCAGCTTTCGGCTGCCGACTCCGGCGATCGCGGAGAGCTCGGCCGGTCCTGCTGGCCGGACCTCGGCGATGGCCAGCAGCGTCTTGTCGGTGAAGACACAGTACGCGGGCTGGCCCAGCTCCCTGGCCTGCTCCATGCGCCAGTCGCGCAGCCGCTCGTACAGCCCCTCGTCCAGATCGGACGGGCAGTCCTCGCAGCGCATCAGCTTGATCTCGCCGGCCTCCGACAGGGTGCGGCCGCAGACCCGGCAGCGCACCGGGCCACGCTTGCGCTTGGCGGCGGCCACTCCGCGCTCGATGCCGCCCGTACCGGCCGCGAAGCGGTTTCCGGTGCCGCGAGTCGCGGAACCGGGCCGCAGGCCGTCCAGGAAGCGTGAGGGCTTGCGGGTGGCGCGTCCGCCGGGCGAGCGGGAGAGCGCCCAGGACAGGAACAGATGGAGCCGGGCCCGGGTGACGCCGACGTACAGCAGCCGGCGCTCCTCCTCGACCTGCTCGTCGGTCTTGGCGTACGTGATCGGCATCATGCCCTCGGTCAGCCCGACGAGGAACACCGCGTCCCACTCCAGGCCCTTGGCGGCGTGCAGCGAGGCGAGGGTGACGCCCTCGACCGTCGGGGCGTGCTGGGCGCTCGCCCGCTCGTCCAGCTCCGCGACAAGATCCGACAAGGTGGCCTCGGGGCGGGCCAGCGCGAAGTCGTCGGCGAGCCGGACCAACGCGGCCAGCGATTCCCAGCGGTCCCGGACCGCGCCCGATCCGGCGGGGGCCTCGGCCGTCCAGCCGCGGGAGCTGAGGACGGCCCTGACGTGCTCGGGCACTTCCGTACCGGCCATCCCCGGATCGGAACCTGCCCCGGCCCGGGCGGCGCCGCGCAGCAGCAGCCCGGCCTCGCGGACCTCGGGGCGGTCGAAGAACCGCTCCGCCCCGCGCAGCTGGTACGGCACCCCGGCGTCGGCGAGCGCCTGCTCGTAGACCTCGGACTGGGCGTTGATGCGGTACAGGATGGCGATCTCGCTGGGGCGCACCCCGCCGGCGATGAGCTCCTTGATCCGGCGGGCGGTGCCCTCGGCCTCGGTGGGCTCGTCCACGTACTCGGTGTAGCCGGGCTCGGGGCCCGGCTCGCGCTGCGAGACCAGTTCCAGCCGGTGCTGGGCCGCCTGGCCCCTGGCCTGGGAGAGCAGCCCGTTGGCCAGCTGCACCACCTGAGGGGTGGAGCGGTAGTCGCGGACGAGCTTCACGACGGTGGCTTCCGGGTGCCGGGAGCGGAAGCCGAGCAGGTAGTCAGGGGTGGCGCCGGTGAAGGAGTAGATGGTCTGGGAGGCGTCCCCGACCACGCAGATGGTGTCCCGGCCGCCGAGCCACAGGTCCAGCAGCCGCTGCTGGAGCGGGCTGACGTCCTGGTACTCGTCGACGACGAAGTGCTGGTACTGGGAGCGGATGGTGTCCGCGACGTCCGGGCGCTCCTGCAGGACGCCCACGGTGAGCAGCAGCACGTCCTCGAAGTCGATGACGCCGCGGTCCCGCTTGAGCTGCTCGTACGCCGTGTAGATCTTGGCGATCTCGGCCGGGTCCCGGGGGACCTCACGGCCGGACTTCGCGGCGGCCGCCGGGTAGTCCTCGGGAACGGTCTGGGTGACCTTGCACCATTCGATCTCGCCCGTCACGTCCCGCAGCTCGCTGCGGTCCAGCCGGATCCGGCAGCGGGCGCCGGCCTCGGCGACGAGCTGGACCTTGCGCTCGACGAGCCGCGGCATCTCACCGCCGATGGCGCGCGGCCAGAAGTACTGGAGCTGGCGCAGCGCGGCGGAGTGGAACGTACGCGCCTGGACGCCGCCCGCGCCGAGCTGGCGCAGCCGGCCACGCATCTCCCCCGCCGCGCGGGCGGTGAAGGTGACCGCGAGCACACTGCCGGGCTGCAGTATCCCCGCCCGCACCCCGTAGGCGATCCGGTGGGTGATCGCCCGGGTCTTGCCCGTGCCGGCGCCGGCCAGCACGCAGACCGGCCCGTGCAGGGCGGTGGCGACCTCGCGCTGTTCGGGGTCGAGCCCGTCGAGCACGGCGTCGGGGGAATCCGGTACTGCGGGGAAGAGCGAGGTGTGCGTTGGTGCGGTCACCCCGCCATGCTGCCAGGTCCGCGGAGGCGGTCGGGAAAGTTATCCACAGCCGAGGTGCGATTGTCGGACCGCGAGCGGTGGTGCAGGGGTGAGATCGGGGAGTCCAGGAATGCCCGGAGCAGGGTCAGCGTTCTCCCGATCGACGATTCCACCTGCTTGTGAGGAGCGGACACCCATGTCGGGCACTGTGACGATGTACAGCACCACCTGGTGCGGCTACTGCCGTCGGCTCAAGGGCCAGATGGACCGCGAGGGCATCGGCTACACGGAGATCAACATCGAGAACGACCCGGAGTCCGCGGCGTTCGTCGAGAAGGTCAACGGCGGCAACCAGCTGGTCCCCACCGTCCTCTTCCCGGACGGCTCGGCGCTCCCGAACCCGTCGCTGGCGCAGGTCAAGCAGAAGCTCGGCGTCTGATTCCCCAGCTCGACGCCTGATCCCACCCGCATCCGCCGGGGCGCGACCGCGCCCCGGCGGAGTGCTGTCCGGGGTGCTGCTAGCCGGCGGCCGGGAACGGGCTGCCGTACCAGAGCTCCATCAGGCGGGCGGCGATCGAGATGCCGCCCGGCGGCAGGATCTCCCCGGACTCGATGCCCTTGCGCAGGTCCTCGCGGGAGAACCAGCGGGCCTCGTGGATCTCCTCGCCGTCGACCTGGATGTCCGGTGAAGTGGCGCGGGCCATGAAGCCGAGCATCAGACTCGACGGGAACGGCCACGGCTGGCTCGCGACATATGTCACGTCGCCGACCGCCACCCCCGCCTCCTCCGCCGTCTCGCGGACCACGGCCTGCTCCAGTGACTCGCCCGGCTCCACGAAGCCCGCGAGCGTCGAGAAGCGCCCTTCCGGCCAGTGCGCCTGGCGGCCCAGCAGTGCACGGTCCTGGTCGTCCGTCACCAGCATGATCACGGCGGGGTCGGTGCGCGGGTAGTGCTCGGCACCGCACGCCTGGCAGCGCCGGATGTGGCCGGCGGCGGCGATGACGGTGCGCTCGCCGCAGCGGGAGCAGAAGCGGTGCATCCGCTGCCAGTTCTCCAGCGCGACGGCGTGCGCCATCAGGCCGGCCTCCAGCGGGGAGAGCAGCCCGGCCACCTCGCGCAGCCCGGCCGCCCGTGCCACGTCGTCCATCCGTCCCGGCAGCGCGTCCTTCTGCAGCGCGAAGTACCGCACGCCGTCCTCGCCGATGCCGAGGAAGTAGCGGTGGATCTCGGTCTCGGGCGCGTCGAAGGCCGGGACCATGACGAGTTCGGTGGTGCCGTCCTTCTCCTCGACCAGGACCTGGCCGCCGGAGACCACGAAGACCCGGGTCGTCGGATGGCTCCAGGCGGCGGCCAGCCAGGCCTCGTCGAGCCGGTGGTGGGCGGCGCGGTCCACGCCCGTCTGGGCGAGGGTCAGCGGCTGGGTTGACAGGTCGATCTCGGACAAGGCTGCTTCCAACTCCCCGTGCGTACCTGCGGTACGCGGTAGCGCGGCTGTCGTTGTCAGTGACTGGTGTCGGTGGGGCGCGCCGGTGGCGCCGGCGGTGTCACCCGGTGACGTCGGCGGAGGCCGGACGCCAGTTCTCGGCGAGGTCGCCCCACAGGTAGGCGGCGGTCTCCACACCCTTGAACAGCAGGTCGAGCTCGACCTTCTCGTTCACCGAGTGCCAGCCGTCGGACGGTACGGAGATGCCCAGGAACAGCACCGGCACACCCAGCACGTCCTGCAGATCCGCGGCCGGTCCTGAACCGCCCTCACGGGTGAAGAGGATCTCCTGCTGGAAGGCCCGGCCCATCGACCGGACGACCGACTGCAGTGCCGGGTGGTCCAGCGGGGTCAGGCAGGGGCGGGTGGTGCCCCAGAAGGTGACCTCGTGGCGGATGCCGTCCGGGAGCCGGGCGGCGACCCAGTCGGTGACGAGCTGCTGCACCGCGCCCGCGTCCTGTCCCGCGACCAGCCGGAAGGACAGCTTGAGGTGGGCGGAGGCCGGGACGATGGTCTTGCCGCCGGGGCCCTGGTAGCCGCCGTAGATGCCGTTGACCTCGGCGGTCGGCCGGGCCCAGATGCGCTCCAGGGTGGTGTGGTCCGCCTCGCCGAGCGCCCCGTGGGACTTGGCGGTGCTCAGCCAGCGCGACTCCTCGAACGGCAGCGCCGCGAAGAGCTCCCGCTCACGGGCGGTCAGCTCGACGGCACCGTCGTAGAACCCCGGGATCGCCACCCGCCGGTCGTCGTCGTGCAGCGCGGCGACCAGCCGGGCGGCCTCGGTGGCGGGGTTGGGCACCGCGCCGCCGAACGAACCCGAGTGGATGTCCTGGTCGGGCCCGTACAGATCGACCTGGCAGTCGGCCAGACCGCGCATGCCGGTGCAGACGGTCGGGGTGTCCTCCGACCACATCCCGGTGTCGGAGACGATCACCGCGTCGCAGGCCAGCCGGTCGGCGTGCTTCCGGATCAGGGTGAGGAAGTTCGGCGAACCGGACTCCTCCTCGCCCTCGATCAGCAGCTTGAGGTTCACGGCCGGCGCGGTCCTGCCGGTCGCGGCGAGGTGGGCGCGCAGGCCCAGCGTGTGGAAGAGGACCTGGCCCTTGTCGTCGGCCGCGCCCCGGGCGTAGATCCGGCCGTCGGCGGTGTGCGGCTCGAACGGGTCGGTGTCCCAGCCGTCCTCGCGGGCGGCGGGCTGCACGTCATGGTGGCCGTAGACCAGCACCGTCGGCGCCTGCGGATCGCCGGACGGCCACTCGGCGAAGACCGCCGGCAGCCCGTCGCTCTCCCAGACCTCGGCGGTCGGGAAGCCGGTCTCCGCCAGCTTCGCCGCCAGCCATCGCGCACTGCCCAGCACATCGTCCGCGCGGTCGGGGTCCGCGGAGACGGACGGGATCCGCAGCCACTCGACGAGGTCGGCGAGGAACGCGGAACGGTGGGCGTCGATGTAGGCGTGGACTGCGCTGTCCGGGGCGGTACTCATGACGTCGAGCCTAACCGGCGCGCCGGACCCCTCCGCCCGGAGGTGGCGGCATCAGCCCGGCTCTCAGCCCGGCTCGTCGAGCAGCAGCCGCTCCAGGGCGGCACGGTCCGGCAGGGACGCGGGCCGGACGACCTCACCGGTGCGGACGTAGAGGAACGCGGCGGTCACCCGGTGCAGCGGCAGTTGGTGCTGCTCGGCCCAGGCGAGCCGGTAGAGGGCCAGCTGGAGCGGGTCGGCGGACCGGGAGCGGTTGGTCTTCCAGTCGACGATCTCGTAGGTGGCGCCCGCGCCGGCGTCCCCGTCCGCACCTTCGGTGTCCGTGGCGCCTGTGGTTCCTGTGGTGCCTGTGGTGTCCGTGGTGCCTTCGGTGCGGTAGACGGCGTCGATCCGGCCGCGGATCATGCGGCCGGCCAGCGCCAGTTGGAAGGGCGCCTCGACGCGGTAGGGCGAGCGGTCGGCGTACGGGGTGCCGAGGAACGCCTCCTTGAGGGCGGCGAGGTCGCGCTCGTCGTCGATCTCGTCACCGCCCTCGACTCCGGGCAGGTCCTCCGGGGCGAAGAGCGGCCGTTCGTCGAAGCGGGACTCGACCCAGGCGTGGAAACGGGTGCCGCGGCGCGCCGCGGGCTGCGGGGCACGGGGCATGGGGCGGGCGAGCTCGCGCGCGAACCCGTCCGGGTCGGCGGCCAGCCGCATCAGCTGCGAGGCGGTGAGAACGGGAGGCACCGGCACGTCCCGGACGGTCGCCCGGGCGCGCCGCAGCTCCCCGGCGAGGGCGTCGAGGTCCCGGTCCCAGGAGGCGACGAGACGGGACTCCTCGGGGAGCAGGTGCGCCCGTGCGGGAGCTCCGGCAACGGCGGTCTCAGCAACCCTGGGGTCGGGAACCGCGTGGTCGGGGTCGACGGGACGCTCCGGCACCGGCTCCGCCACCGGCACCGGATCGGGATCGGGATCGGCATCGGGGCTCTCGGGATGCTCGAGGCCCGCGGGACGCTCCGCCGAGAGCTCGTCCCAGTCGGCGTCCTCCCACTCCTCCTCGTCCGCCCAGGCGGGCTCGTCCTCCATCTCCCCTTCCGCGTCCGCGAACGTGCCCGCTTCCGCGTCCGCGAACGCGTGCTCCTCCGGCGCGTCCAGGTACGCGAGGACCGTCCTGGCCGCCTGGCGGCGGCGGTCGAGGGCGGTGGGGTCGAGCGGGAGCGGCCAGGCGTGCTCGACGGAGGTCTGCAGCGCCGGATTGACGGCGTCCTCCGCGGGGGGCTCCGTCCAGTGCTCGATCTCGCCGTGGCCCGCCTCGCAGTGCACGCGCAGCGCGTCCAGGAACGCGGACGGGCCGTACGGGGTCTTCTGGGTGGGCCCCCACCAGTAGCCGGAGCCGAGCAGCAGTGAGCGCGGCCGGGTGAAGGTGACATAGCCGAGGCGGAGTTCCTCGATCCGGTTGTGCTCCTTCATCGCGTCACGGAACTGGTCGAGGCCCGCCTTCGACCATTCGTCGACATCGGGGAGGGTCGCCGCGTCGCCGCGCAGGGTGTGCGGGAGCACCTTGGCGTTGGCGGTCCACAGCTCACGGCCGCGCTCGTTCGGAAAGCCCTTCTTCACCAGCCCCGGGACGGCCACGACGTCCCATTCCAAGCCCTTCGACTTGTGCGCGGTGAGCACCTTCACGGTGTTCTCGCCGCCGGGGAGCGAGCTGTCCAGGCCCTTCTCGTACTGGGCGGCGGTGCGCAGGAAGCCGAGGAACGCCAGGAGGGTCGCCTCACCGTCGAGGGAGGCGAAGTTGGCGGCGATGTCCAGGAAGGCGTTCAGCGTCTCCTTGCGGCGGGCGGCCAGCGCGTGCGGGGACGCGGACAGCTCGACCTCCAGGCCGGTGACCGCGAGCACCCGGTGCAGGACGTCCATCAGCGGGTCGGCCAGCGCGCGCCGCAGATCCCGTATCTCGGCCGCCAGCCGGGCGAACCGGACCCGCGCCTCGGGTGAGAACGGCAGCTCGTCGCCCGGGTCGGCGTCGAGGAACGTCTCCAGGGCGTCGGCGAGCGAGACCACCTCGGCCGGGTCGACGCCTTCGACGGCCGCCGCCAGCCGCCGCTCGGGGTCGTCCTCCGCGCCGCCCGCGCCGAACCGGACGAGGACCCGGGCCCGGCGGCCGAGCAGCGCCAGGTCCCGGGCGCCGATCCGCCAGCGGGGACCGGTGAGCAGCCGGACCAGCGACGCGTTCGCCGTCGGGTCGTGCAGGACCTCGCAGACGGCGACCAGGTCGGCGACCTCGGGCAGATGCAGCAGCCCGGACAGGCCCACCACCTCGACCGGGATGTCACGGGCGACGAGTGCGGCATGGATGTCGGCGAAGTGGCCCGTCGTACGGCACAGGACGGCGATCTCGCCGGGCTCGGTGCCGGTGCGCACCAGGTGCGCGAGGGAGTCCGCCAGCCACTCGATCTCCTCGGCCTGGCTGGACAGCAGCGCGCAGCGCACCAGTCCGTCGCGCTCGGCGCCGGGCGCCGGGCGCAGCGCCTCGACGCCTTCGTGCCGGGCGCGCAGTTCGGTGGCGAGGCCGTTGGCGAGGTCCAGGAGGCGGCCGCCGCTGCGGCGGTTCTCGCTGAGCGAGAAGCGGCGGGCGGGGGTGCCGTCGGCGTTCGGGAAGTGCGCGGGGAAGTCGTCGAGGTTGGCGACGGAGGCGCCGCGCCAGCCGTAGATCGCCTGGCAGGGGTCGCCGACGGCGGTGACCGGGTGGCCGGTGCCCTCGCCGCCGAACAGCCCTGCGAGCAGCAGCCGCTGGGCGACGGAGGTGTCCTGGTACTCGTCGAGCAGCACCACCTTGTACTGCTCGCGCAGGATCCTGCCGACCTCCGGGCGGGTCCGGGCCACGGTCGCCGACAGGGCGATCTGGTCGCCGAAGTCCAGCAGGTCGCGGCGCTGCTTCTGCTCGCGGTAGGCGGTGGCGAGCCCGGTGAGGTCCTGCCGGGCCTGCGCGGTCTCCGGCAGCTTGCGCAGGTCCGCGTTGGTGAGTTTGACGGGGCCCAGGGTGTCGAGCCAGCCGGTGTCGTGGGCGCGCAGCCGGTCGGGCGGAACGAGGTGTTCATTGAGCTCGCCCTCCAGCGCCAGCAGGTCGCTGACCAGGGAGGGCAGGCTCTTGGTCAGCGCCGGGTACGGGCCGGGCGCGGCCCGCAGCACCTTCGCGGCGAGCTGGTAGCGGGTGGCGTCGGCGAGCAGCCGGGCGGTGGGCTCGAGCCCGATGCGCAGCCCGTGTTCCTTGAGGAGCTGGCCGGCGAACGCGTGATACGTGGAGATCTGCGGCTCGCCGGTCGCGCCCTCGCCGGGTGCTTCCCCGGAACCGGGCGGGCCGATCGGATCCGGGTCGGTGATCCCGGCCTGGACGAGCGCCCTGCGGACCCGCTCGGCGAGCTCACCGGCGGCCTTGTTGGTGAACGTCAGGCCGAGCACTTCCTCCGGGGCGACCTGCCCCGTCCCGACCAGCCAGACCACCCGGGCGGCCATCACCGTCGTCTTGCCGGAGCCCGCACCCGCCACGATCACGTTCGGGGCGAGAGGTGCGGTGACGCACTCCATCTGCTCCGGGGTGAAAGGGATGCCGAGGAGCGCCTTGAGCTGCTCGGGGTCCGTGATGCGTGCTGCCACCCCAGTGAGGCTATCCGGCCCCACCGACAACCGGCTGCCACCTGGGCACGGACGCCTGCCGCCGGGCGTTCACCCCGCGGTGTGCACCTCGCGGCGACCGTGCCCTGGTGGCCCGTGCCCTGGTGGCCCGTGCCCAGGTGCCCAGGTGGCCCGTGCCCTGGTGGCCCGTGCCCAGGTGCCCAGGTGGCCCGTGCCCAGGTGCCCAGGTGCCCGTGCCCAGGTGCCCGTGCCCCGCCTCCGTCAGACGTTCTTGCCGCCGTCGTCCTGGAACTTGCTGATGTCCACCGTCTGGGAGGCCGGCGGGGCCACCGCCTTGACCGGCTTGTTGAAGTCGCCGAAGGTGGCGTGGCCCGGCTCCTTGCCGCCCTCGTTGACGATCTTCAACGGGTACGGCTCGCCCTGGGCCGCCACGTAGATGGTGGTCTTCTCCGAGTCGCCGGCCTTCTTCTGGATGATCGTGACGACCGGCTGTCCGTCGATGGTGGTCGGGGCGCCCTTGCTGAAGGTGCCGTCCTTGTCGTCCGACGACATGTTGTCGAGGAACGAGTCCAGGTCGCAGAAGGACGCCAGGTCCTTGTCCTTGGCGGCGTCGCCGGGCACCTTCACCCACTTGCCGTGCAGCAGCTCGACCGTGGCGTCGCCGTCCTCCTTGCCGCCCGCTTCGCGCCAGAAGGTGTCGTTGGCCTTCATGTAGCTGGTGTGGTGCGTGCCGATGAACTGCATCGTCGACTTGCCCTGGCTCATCGCACCGGCGCACTCGCCCGCCTTGGACATGGAAGCCTTGAACTGCATGGGCTTTCCGGTGTCCATCATCGCGAAGTCCACCTTCACCGAGGTGAGGGACTTGAGCGCGGCCTCGGCCTTGTCCGAGATCTGCCGCGCGGTCAGGGCGTCGAGCCCCGTCGCCGCGGTGGTGCTCGCCGAGACGGACGGCTTCGGCTTGGAGCCGATCACCGCGTCGTCGGACTTGTCGCCCCCGCAGCCGGTCACTCCGCCCACCAGGGCCGCACAGACCAGTGAGGCCGCCACGACGTTCCGCTGTACTGCCACCGGATTTCTCCTCCACCCACACGCATCATGCTGATAAGCACAAGATAAACATGCGGGCGCAACGGGTTTGACCCGGCCCTCTCAGGCGTTGAGGCCCAGGCCGGAGTCCCCGCCGAGCAGACTGAAGTCGATCGTCTGGTTCGCGGGCGGGGCCTCGACGTTGACCGGCTTGCCGAAGGATCCGAAGGTCATGGTCCCCCCGGTCTGGTCCGTGAGCTTCAGCAGGTACGAAGGGCCGTGCGCCGCCACGTAATAGGTGACGGCCCCCTGCCGGTCCTTCTTCTTGATGGTGACCACCGGCTTTCCGTCGACCGTCGCCGGGGCACCCTTCGTGGCCGATTCGTGCGCCAGCTGCAGGGTCTTCAGGACGTTCGCCACCTCGCAGCTCTGGGACAGCCGCTTGCCGGGGGCGGAGGTGAAGGGGAACCTGATCCACCGGTTGGCCGCCAGCGCCCCGAACGACTTGCCCTTGGGGCTCAGTGACGTCCAGTACCTGGCATCGCCCTTGATGTACGCGGTCCGGTCGGCGGTTCTGATGATCTGCATCGTCCCGCTGTTCAGCCGCGCCGCGGCCGCGCAAACGCCGTCCGTGGTCGCCGCGATCTTCACCTGGACCTGCTTGCTCTGCAGGACTCCGGAGAACTCCATGGTCATGGAGGTGACGAGATTCATCGCCAACGACATCCGGCGGGAGATCTCCGGCGCCGTCAGTCCCTCCAGCGAGCCGTCCGACGGGGTGCCGGTCGCGGTCGCCGGCTTGGACGCCGCGTGGACCGCCCGCCCGCGGTCCGCCGTGCCCTGGCAGCCGGACAGCGCCCCCATGGCCATACCGCAGACCACTACGACTGCGACAACACTGCGCCTCAACGCCACGACGGCCACTTTCCTTCAACCCACCCGCATACCCACACTTGCCCTTACGTCGAACGGACGCACGAACGGCCGAAAGGGTTGCACGATCGAGGCACAGGTCACGCGGCGGCGGCACGGGGTGCTTCGCGGCCTACTCCACGACGTGCCGGCCCTCCGGCTGCGCGCTGCAGGCCGCACGGAACGCGCAGTGCGTGCAGTGCTGGCCGGTGGCAGGGGTGAAGCGCTCGTCCAGGACCCGGCCGGCCGCGTCGGCCAGCAGGTCCTCCACCACCCACTCCCCCTCGCCGCCGGCCTCCGCCGCCTCCGCCCGCTTCTCCGCGAGCGGCTGCTGGCGCTGGACGGCCGGCACGGTGTCGCCGCCGTCCTTCTTCGCCGCGCCGAGGCGCAGTTGCACGAGTTCGGCGCCACCCGGCAGCGGACGGTCGCTGCCGAACAGCTCGTCGACCGCGCCCTCCCGGACCGCGAGCTGGTAGACGGCGAGCTGCGGGTGGCGCTCGACCTCCTTCGCCGTCGGCTTGGACTTGCCGGTCTTGAAGTCGACGACATAGGCGTTGCCGTCCGCGTCCGCCTCGACCCGGTCCATGCTGCCGCGGATCCGGACCTGCACCTCGCCGGCTTCGATGACGACGTCGAAGCCGTGCTCGGTGGCGACGGACGCCCGGCCGCGCTCCATCACGTGCCAGTGCAGGAAGCGTTCCAGCGCGTCCCGCGCGTTCCGCTTCTCCTGGAGGGACTTCCACGGCGCGTCGAAGGCCAGGGCGTCCCAGACGGTGTCCAGCCGGGCCATCAGTACGTCCAGGTCGGCGGGGGTCCGCCCGGAGGCGACCTCGTCGGCCAGCACGTGCACGACGTTGCCGAAGCCCTGCGCGGCGGTCGACGGCGGCTCCGCCTTCACCTCGCGGCCCAGGAACCACTGCAGCGAGCAGGTGTTGGCGAGCTGGTCGAGCGCGCTGCCCGACAGCGCCACCGGCTGATCGCGGTCGCGCAGCGGAACGGCCGAGCGCGTCGGCTCGTACAGGCCCCACCAGCGGTCGGGGTGCGCGGACGGTACGAGCGCGTGCCCGGCGTCGTTCAGCGAGGCGAGCCGGGCCAGCCGCAGGGCGGCGGCCTCGCGCAGCGCCGGGGACGCGGCCGGGTCGACGGTGGTCGCGCGCAGCTCCGCGACGAGCGCGGAGACGGCCAGCGGACGGCGCGCCCGGTGCGTGACGTCCTGCGGCGCGACGCCGAGCGCGGGCAGGAAGCGGGACGGCTGGTCGCCGTCGTCCGCCGCCGCCTTGACCGCGGTGACGACGAGCCGCTCCGTCGCGCGGGTCGCCGCCACGTAGAACAGCCGCCGCTCCTCGGCCAGCAGGGCGCCGGGGGTGAGCGGCTCCGCGAGCCCGTCGCGGCCGTTCCGGTCGGCTTCGAGCAGCGACCCCCGGCGGCGCCGGTCCGGCCAGAGCCCCTCCTGCACTCCGGCGACCACCACCAGCCGCCACTCCAGCCCCTTGGACCGGTGCGCGGTCATCAGGCGTACGGCGTCGGTACGGACGGCCCGGCGGCTCAGCGTGTCGGCGGCGATGTCCTGCGCGTCCAGCTCCTCCAGGAAGTTCAGCGCCCCACGGCCGCCGGTCCGCTCCTCGGCGCGCGCCGCCGTCTCGAACAGCGCGCACACCGCGTCCAGGTCCCGGTCCGCGTTCCGCCCGGCCGTGCCGCCACGGGTCGCCGACCGCTCCAGCCGCTGCGGCCACGGCGATCCGTCCCACAGCTCCCACAGCGCCTGCTCCGCGGTGCCGCCGCCCGCCAACAGCTCCCGCGCCTTCCGCAGCAGCATGCCGAGCCGCTGCGCGCCGCGCGCGTACGCCGGATCGTGCGCCACCAGCCGCTCCGGTTCTCCCAGCGCCTCCGCGATCAGCAGATCGGAGGGCCGCGGCACGGTACGGCCGGCGGCCCGCTCCTCCTCCCGCAGGGCCCGCCCCAGCCGGCGCAGGTCCGCGGCGTCCATGCCGCCGAGGGGTGACGTCAGCAGCGTGATCGCGTCCTCGACGCTCACGGACGCGGGGTCGGGCTCGGGGTCGGGCTCTGGATCGGGCTCGCCCGCGGACTCTGCCTCGTTCTCCTCCGGTTCTGCCGCCTCTTCGGGTTCTGCCGGCTCCTCGTGCTCGCCGATCCGGGTCTGGGCGGGTACGACGGGTGCGCCCTGCGCGCCCGCGGCGGCGACGCGCAGCGCCAGCAGGAGCGGGGCGACGGCGGGTTCGTGCCGGAGCGGCAGATCGTCACCGTCTATCTCGATGGGGACACCCGCGGAGGTCAGCGCGCGGCGCAGGCCCGGGATGGAGCGGGCCCCTGCCCGGACCAGGACGGCCATGTCGCGCCACGGGATGCCGTCCTCCAGATGGGCGCGGCGCAGGGTGTCGGCGATGCCGTCGAGCTCGGCGCCCACCAGGGGGTACGTGCGGACGACGACCGTGCCGCCGTCCCGGACCGCGGTCAGTTCGCGGTGGGCGCGGACGGCCGCGGCGGGCAGTCGCGGCAGCGACATCCGGCGGGTGACGAGGCGGGTGGCGTCCAGCAGGGCGGCGCCGGCGCGCCGCGAGACGGTGAGGACGTGGACGGGGGCGGGTCGGCCGTCACGGCGCGGGAAGGCGTCCGGGAATTCGAGGATGCCGTTCACGTCGGCGCCGCGGAAGGCGTAGATCGACTGGTCGGGGTCACCGAAGGCGACGAGGGTGCGGCCCTGGCCCGCCAGCGCGCGCAGCAGCCGGACCTGCGCCGGATCGGTGTCCTGGTACTCGTCGACGAAGACGGCGTCGTACTGCCCGGCCAGGGCCTCGAAGACCTCCGGGCGCTCCGCGAGCAGCACCGCCCGGTGCAGCAGCTCGGCGTAGTCCAGGACGCCCTGGAGGTCGAGCACGTCCAGGTACTCGGCGAGGAAGGACGCCGCCGCCGACCAGTCCGGGCGGCCGATCCGCCGGGCGAAGTCCTGCAGTGCCGCCGGGCCCAGGCCCAGCTCACGGCTGCGGGCGAGCACGGCGCGCACCTCGTCCGCGAAGCCGCGGGTGGTGCGTGCGGCCCGCAGGTCGTCGGGCCAGCGGATCCGGCCGCGCCCGTCCTTCTCCAGCGCGCTCTGTCCCGCCAGCAGCTCACGGACGACGACGTCCTGCTCGGGCCCGGACAGCAGCCGCAGCGGATCGGCGAAGAGCTCCGGGTCCTGGTGCGCGCGGAGCAGGGCATAACAGAAGGAGTGGAACGTGGTCGCCTGTGCGGTGGCCGTGCCCCCCATACGGGCGGCCATCCGGTCCCGGAGCTCGACCGCCGCCTTGCGGCTGAACGTCAGGACGAGGATCCGCTCGGGGGCGGTGCCGAGCCGCACCCGTTCGGCGACCGCCTCGACGAGCGTCGTGGTCTTGCCGGTGCCCGGTCCCGCGAGGACCAGCAACGGTCCCGACCGGTGCTCAACCACCGCGCGCTGTGACGCGTCCAGAACAGGAGGCGCGGTCCGCGCGGGCGGGGTCCGCAGCAGACGGTAGGCGGCGGTGCCCGTGTCGATCCCCCGGTGCGGCGCGCGCTGCGCCGGTCGGAGGGAGGAGGAGGTCACGTGGTTCGCCGGTTCCGTGGGTGCTGTGGGTGGCTCGGGTGCTGCAGGTCCTGCGGGGGCTTCTCGTACCGCCCGGTGGTCCGGACGGTGACCCGGACCGTGGGGCCGGTGCGGTCAGCTGTCGACGCTACGCCTCCCGGCGCACGGGCCGCAGCCGGTCCCACCGGTGTTCGGGCGTGGACTCGGTCACGTGCTTCGTCGCGTACTTCTTCGTCACGTACTCGGTCGGGTTCCCGGTCGGGTTCCCGGTCGGGTTCTCGGTCAGGTGCTCGACCGCATACTCCCTCACCTCATTCACGACCTCGTTCGCCCACGCGTTCACGTACTCCGTACGGACGGCCCACCGCATATTCCGGCCCGCCATGGCCGAAGCTGGAAACTGTGAGCATCCGGTCGTCATTCCCCGGTGGGCGCGCCGTCCCACCGGGCCCGCCGCATATCGATACGCGGCACATGACCCTCGGCGGAGCGCGCCGCCTCCCGCAGCGGCGTGCCCTCCTCCCGGTAGTGCGCCAGCGCGCGCAGCTCATGGCCGGGCAGCAGGTGGCCGTCGGAACGCACCACGCGCCACCACGGCACGGCGCCGCCGTACAGCGCCATGACGCGGCCGACCTGCCGCGGCCCTCCCTCGTCGAGCCACTCGGCGACATCCCCGTACGTCATCACCCGGCCGGGCGGGATGGCCTCGGCGGTTTCCAGCACCCGCTCTGCGTATTCGGAGGGCGCGGTCTCCTCGTTCGTCCGCTCACTCATCCGGCCCATCCTGCCTCAGGCCACCGACAACGGGGGGTTCAGCGCGCATCCCCGCGCTGCTCATGCCACCATCGTCCGCGGGGTGACTGGTGATACGAGAACAAAACGAGACAGCGGGACAGCAGGACCAGGACGCGGCGGCCACTTCGGCCGGCCGCCCCGTTGACGTGCCGTCGCCCGACAGCGTGACACCCGGAGCCGACAGCGGCGCCAACGGCAGCACCGGTCCTGAGGCCTCGACCGCCTCGAACGAAACCCCCTCGGACAAACCCGAAGCGACCGGAGCAACGGAACCGACCGAAGCGACCGAACCAGTCAAAGCGGCTGAAAACGCCGAACCGCTCGAAGCGACCGAACCGGTAGCAGCCGACGAGCCCGCCCGGTCCGACCAGCCCGCCCAGTCCGCCGAAGAGACCGATGTCGTCCACAGCGACGACGTCTCCAGCGACGAGCCGCTGCTCGCCGCCCGCGTGCACCGCCCCGCCGACCTCATGCGGTTCCTGCTCGGTCTGCTCGGCATCGCCGTGGTCATGGCCATCGCCGGTTTCGCCCATGCCACCACCAGCGGTGTCGAGGCGGACATCGCCAAGGGCGCGCGCAACTCGCCCGACGCGCTGAGCACCTTCGCCGGCCTCACCGCGAGCATCGCCGTACTGATCGTCCCGGTCGCCTTCGCGATCGAGCGGCTGATCAAACGGGACGGGCTGCGGATCGCCGACGGCGTGCTCGCCGCCGTCCTCGCCCACGGCGTGGCGCTGGCCACCGACCTGTGGGTGACGAACGCCGCACCGGACCCGATCAGGGCCGCGATGACCCAGATCGCGCCGGGTGGCGGCGGGATCACCGACCCCGTGCACGGCTATCTGGCACCGGTCATCGCCTATATGACGGCCGTCGGCATGGCCCGGCGCCCGCGCTGGCGGGTGCTGCTGTGGTTCGTGCTGCTGCTGGACGCGTTCGCGGTGCTGGTCGGCGGCTACACGACGCCGTTCTCGATCATCGTGACGGTGCTCATCGGCTGGACCGTCGCCTACGGCACCCTGTACTCGGTCGGCTCGCCGAACGTCCGGCCGACCGGCCAGAACCTGCTCGCCGGCCTGCGGCGCGTCGGCTTCGCGCCGCTGACCACCCGCCGCGCGGACGACGAGGTCCCCGAGACCCCCGACTCCGAACGCGGCCGCGGCTATCTCGTCACCCTGGAGGACGGACCGCCGCTCGACGTCACCGTCGTGGACCGCGAGCAGCAGGCGCACGGCTTCTTCTACCGGGTGTGGCGCCGCATCTCGCTGCGCGGCATCAACCAGCGCCGCAGCCTGCAGTCGCTGCGCCAGACCCTGGAGCAGGAGGCGCTGCTCGCGTACGCGGCCATCGCCGCCGGGGCCAACGCGCCGAAGCTGATCGCCACCTCCGAGCTGGGCCCGGACGCCGTCATGCTCGTCTACGAGCACATCGGCGGCCGCCGGCTGAACTCGCTGCCGGACGAGGAGCTCACCGACGCGCTGCTGTACAACGCCTGGCAGCAGGTCAAGGCGCTCCAGTCGCGGCGGATCGCCCATCGGCGGCTGGTCGGCGAATCCCTTCTGGTGGATCGTTCCGGCAAGGTCTTTCTGACGGATCTGCGCGGCGGCGAGATCGCGGCCGGCGACATCGTGCTGCGGATGGACATCGCCCAGCTGCTGACCACCGTCGCGCTGCGCGTCGGCCCGGAACCGGCGGTCAAGTCGGCCGTCGCCGTCCTCGGCCCCGACGCGGTCGCGAACTCCCTGCCGCTGCTCCAGCCGATCGCGCTGAGCCGCTCCACCCGCGCGGAGCTCAAGCAGCTGAACCGCGCGCGGGCGCAGCGCGAGCGGGACGCCGTGCTCGCCGCGTCCGCGGCCGACAAGGAGGCGCGGGCCGCGGCGGCCGCGGCCGCCCCCTCGCGCGGCTCGGCCAAGGCCGAGAAACGGGCCGAGAACCGCGCCATCGAAGTGGCCCAGGACGAGGCCCGCGAGGAGGATCTGCTCTCCAGGATCCGCCAGCAGGTGCTGCTCATCCGGCCGCAGGCCCCGGTGGAGCCGGTCCGTCTGGAGCGGATCAAGCCGCGCACCCTCGTCACGGTCATCGCGGGCGCCTTCGCCGCGTACTTCCTGCTGTCGCAGATCAGCTCGGTGCCGATCGCCGACACGATCTCCCGAGCGAACTACGGCTGGGCGGCCGTCGCCGTGGTCGGCTCCGCGCTCAGTTATGTGGCGGCGGCCTGCGCGCTGGCCGGCTTCGTCCCGGAGCGGCTGTCGCTGTTCAGGACGGTCATGGCGCAGATCGCCGGATCGTTCGTGAAGCTCGTCGCCCCGGCGGCGGTCGGCGGCGTCGCCCTCAACACCCGGTATCTGCAGAAGACGGGCGTACGGCCGGGCCTCGCGGTGGCGAGTGTCGGCGCGTCCCAGCTGGTCGGTCTCGGCTCGCACATCCTGCTGCTGCTGACCTTCGGCTACATCACCGGCACCGAGAAGACGCCGTCGCTGTCACCGTCCCGCACGGTCATGGCCGGGCTCCTCACCGCGGGTGTGCTGGTGCTGGTCGGGACGGCGATCCCGACCCTGCGCAAGTTCGTCTCCACCCGGGTACGGGCGCTGTTCGCGGGCGTCATCCCACGCATGCTCGACGTGCTGCAGCGCCCGGCGAAGCTGGTGACGGGCATCGGCGGCACGCTGATGGTCACCGTCACCTTCGTGATCTGTCTCGACGCCTGCGTACGCTCCTTCGGCGGCAGCCTCAGCTACTCGACGATCGCGGTCGTCTTCCTCGCGGGCAACGCCCTCGGCTCCGCGGCGCCGACCCCCGGCGGTGTCGGCGCGGTCGAGTTCGCCCTCACCGGTGGTCTGATCGCGGCCGGCCTGCCGGGCACGATCGCCACGCCGGCGGTGCTGCTCTTCCGGCTCCTGACCTTCTGGCTCCCCGTCCTGCCGGGCTGGCTCTCCTTCAACTACCTCAGCCGCAAGGGCGATCTCTGAGCGACCGCCGCCGGCGGACGATGCCCGTCGCCTCCAGGTCGGGGCAGCTTTGATCGACTGACAGGTTCTCGTCAAAATTTGCCCAAGTTCCCTCCTTTCAGCATCTCTTCCTCCCCCTCCCGTGGTCGGGTCTGGCGTGCACACCTTCGCACCGGCCCATCCGGGCTCCACCGGGGAGGAACTGATGTCGGCACCAACCCGCAAGAGGCGATGGCTCACGATCTGCGCCATCACCGCGACAGCCGCGCTCATCGCGGTACCCGCCGGAGCCGCACCCGGCCACGGCAGCCCCAGACCGCACTCCGTCACCAGCACCCTCGCACGTGCCGCCACGGCCGCCACCGACGGCGACGAGGGCGGTGAGGCCGACGAGATAGCCGAGGGTGCGGATCAGTTCGCCGAGGCCCGCACCTCCCCCGGCGTCATCCAGCCCGGCGCGTACGGTGCCGCCTGGGCGGCCCTCAACGCCCTCCCGAACACGGGCGGGACCTGGCGGCACGACACCGGTCTCGTCTACAACGCCGACGATCCGCGCTACCGCGACATCGACTCCAACTCCAGTGGCGGCGCCGGCAACGTCACCGGCCGCACCGCGGCCCTGGTCGCCGACAACGCCGGCTATGTCTACGAGGGCAGTGCGGGCGGCGGGGTGTGGAGATCCCGTACCGGCGGCGGCAACTGGCAGGCCATCAGCGACGCCCTGCCCGCCCAGGCCACCGGGGCACTCGCGCTGGACAGCGCGGGCAGGCTCTGGCTGGGCACCGGCGAGGCGACGACCAACGCGGACGCCTACCTCGGCAGCGGTGTGTACCTGCTGTCCGATCCGCGGCACGGCACGTTCTCGGCGTACAGCCGGGTCGGCGGCAAGGAACTGGACAACACCACCGTCCACACCCTGCGCTTCGGCGGCGACACGGTGTGGGCGTCGACGAGCCGCGGCGTGTGGAGCCACTCCGTCAGCCACACCGGCGGCCCCTGGAAACTGGAGTTCGCCCCCAATCCGGACTTCCTGCCCGGAGGTTCGCAGGCGAACGACCCGTCCGCGCCGTACAAGAACATCGCCAACGACGTCGCGATCGACCCGAAGCATCCCTCGCGGGTGGTCCTCGCCGTCGGCTGGCGCAGCGGCGACACGTACAACGGCTTCTACGCGAAGACCGGCGGGAGCTGGCAACGCGTCACGTCACTCGGCGATCTGCCGACCGCCGCGACCGACGTCGGCAACGTCACCTTCGCCCGCTCGGCCGACGGTTCGCGCTACTACGCCATCGACCAGTCCCCCGCTCAGCAGGCCGCCAATCCGGACAGCTCGCTGGCGGGGATCTACACCTCCAAGTCCGGCTCTCCGCTGGGTCCGTGGACCCGGATCGCGGACTATCCGACCCTCAGCGCCGCCGGATCGGCGCTGAACAGCAGTGGCTTCATGCCGGGCGTGCAGGCCTGGTACAACCAGTTTCTGCAGGTGGACCCCCACAACGCGGACCACCTCTACGCCGGTCTGGAAGAGGTCTTCGAGACGACGAACGCCGGTGCGACCTGGTCGGCCGTCGGACCGTACTGGAACTTCAACTTCCCCTGCTGGAGCATTGATCCGTCCCGGCAGACCGGCGCCTGCAGCCAGACCGTCCACCCGGACCAGCACGCGGCCGCCATCGGCAGCTACCACGGCAGAACGTACTTCTACGCGGGCAACGACGGTGGCGTCTACCGCCGCCCGGTGAACGGCGCGCAGGACTCGTCCGGTCATGCCACGGACTGGGCCTCGCTCAATGACGGCACCATCGACACCCTGCAGTACTACTCGGTGGGCATCGGCAAGGACCCGGCCTTCCGCGGGGTGGCGGTCAACGGCGGCCTGCAGGACAACGGGCAGTCCGTTCTGCGTCCGCACGACACCGTCATGGGCTCCAACTTCGGCGGCGACGGCGCCGACACGATCACCGACCCGGCCAACGGCTGCAACATCGCCCAGGAATACGTCTATCTGGCGGTTCAGGTCACCCAGAACTGTGCCGTGAACGACGGCTCATGGACCACCGACCCGACGAAGGCCACCTCGTACTCCGTCGCCCCGGCCGACAACGCCACCGGGGAGGCCCGCTTCATCGCCCCGCTCGCGGCGGACATCAGGAACAGCAACGCCTGGGTGGCCGGCGGCCGGCACGTCTGGACGCAGAGCCACGGCTACGCGATCCGCAGCTCCGGCGAGTGGACCAACGCCTTCGACCTCGGAGAGGGCCACACCGCCACCGCGGTGGCCGCTTCCGGCGGCAAGGTCTACGCGGCGTGGTGCGGCCCCTGCAACAACCAGGGTTTCACGCGCGGCATCGCCGTCGGCAACGCGGACGGCACCGGCTGGCACCAGATCGACCTCCCCGCGACCGGGGCGGACGGCACCGTACCCAACCGATACCTTTCCGGCTTCGCCATCGACCCGAGGAACGCCGACCACGTGTACCTCGCGGTCAATGGCTTCTCCCGGCACTGGACCGAAGGTCCCGGTGCCGGTGTCGGCCATGTCTTCGAGTCCACGGACGGCGGCACCACGTGGAAGGACATCTCGTCGAACATGCCCGACGTGCCGTCCGACTCCATCGTCGCCCTCCCGGGCGGCGGCCTGGTACTCGCGACCGACCTGGGCGTCATCTACCGGGCACCCGGCGGCACCGGCTGGAAGCGCGTGGGGCACCTTCCCGCCGTGGCCGTCCTGCAGATCAGGACGGGCCCCGACGGGCGCCTGTACGCGGCGACGCACGGCCGCGGCATCTTCTCGATCGATCTGAGGTGACGGTGCGGCCCGCGCATCCGACGGCGCGGCCGTCTCCACGGAAGTAACGGATGTCCTGGCCGGATCGCCGCGATCCGGCCAGGACATTTGTACTGCCGAAGCCTGGAGATCCAGCTCTGCCGAGCGCACCACCCTCCGCGCGAAGCTCTTCCTACCAGAAGTTCTCACGGAGGAGCCCGGACATGACGCAGGTCCAGCAGGTGCAGCAGGAGACGCGGACGCAGACGCAGAGCAAGGCCGCTGAGACCGAGCAGGAGTCCAACCCGCTGGTCACGATGCTGAAGCCGCTCGTCCTCGACATCGCCGTGCCGCTCGGTTCGTACTACCTGCTGCACAACGGCTTCGGCGTCGGCCTGGTCGCGTCGCTCATGCTGAGCAGCATCGTCCCCGCTGTCCGCACCGTCGTCGCGGCGGCCCGGGACCGGTCGTTCAACGGGCTCGCCGGCATCATGCTGGTGGTCAACCTGGTGGGAATCGTCCTCAGCTTCGTCACCGGCGACGCACGGCTGATGATCGTCAAGGACTCGGCGCTCAGCAGCGTGGTGGGGATCTCCGTACTGATCGCGGCCGCCACCGGGAAGCGGCTGATGTCGGTCGGCCTGAAGCCGTTCATGACGAAGGGCAAGGCCGCCAACATCCTCGCCTGGGACCGGCTGTCGGCCGGAAGCGCCCGCTTCCGGCGGGCGGAGCTGCTGTTCAGCACGATCTGGGGCGTCTCCATGCTGAGCGAGTGCGTCGCGCGGATCGTGCTGGCCTTCATCCTCCCGGTCTCCACCATGGTCTGGCTGTCGACCGTCCTGCTGATCGCGTCCGTCCTCCTCGCCGCGGTGGTCGGCGGCATCGCCACCAACCCGATCGAGCGGATGATCGCGGGCGAGGTGAAGGCGGCCGACGAAGGCGCCGCGTCGGAGGCGAGTGCCATGGCGACGGAGACCGTCGCGGCCTGACACACGTCGCTCCCCCTCTCGCCTCCGGAAGGAACTCCCCTGCGCGCCAAGGGCATCAACTACGACACGGGCTTCTCCCCCGCCGCCTCCCCCGGCCCGCGCCATGACCTCGATCCGGCCGCGTACGGCGTGGTCAGGATGCTGCCGTCGGGCCGTGGAACGGCCCATCCGGACCTGGCGTGGGAGCCGAAGGAGTCGTTCGCCGCGCTCGCCGCCGCGTACGGCCCGAAATCCGAGTGATACGTGCACGGATCTAGGCCCGGCCTCCATAACTGACGTACCGTCAGGGAATTCTCGACACCGAGGAGACCGAGGAGGAGGAGACGGCCGTGCCCCAACGCCCCGTTCCGCTGGACGAGTACCCCGTGCACCAGATCGCCCGATCCATGCGCCATGTCGCCAGCGGTGACCGCAACGCCTACGACCGGTCGATCTTCCAGGTCTTCGACCACGAGGGCCGGGCGCTGCTCATCACCGGCCTCGGCGTCTACCCGAACCTCGGCGTCACCGACGCCTACGCGACGCTGCTCCAGGGCGACCGGCTCATCGCCGTCAGAGCCTCGGACGCGCTCGGCGAGGACCGGATGCGGCAGCAGGTCGGACCGCTGCGGATCGAGGTCCAGGAACCGCTCAAACGGCTGCGGCTGGTGTGCGAACCGCAGGAACCGGACCCGGACGGCGCGGACCCGGACGGCGACGAGGCTTCGAGCCTCTCCTTCGACCTGGTCTGGGAGGCGGACTTCCCGGCCGTCGAGGAGCCGCACCACATCCAGTACACCGGCGACCGGCTCTTCCTCGAAGCCAACCGGTTCTGCCAGGCCGGCAGCTGCCACGGCGTGATCCGCGCCGGCGGCCAGGAGATCACCGTGGAACGCGGCCGCTTCACCGCCACCCGCGACCGCAGCTGGGGCGTCCGCCCCATCCCCGGCGAGGCGCCCGGCCGGGCCGCCGAGGAGTTCCGTGCCGAGGGCTTCCACTGGCTGTGGATCCCGATCCGCTTCGAGGACCGCTTCGTCATGGTGATCCTCCAGGAGGACGCCGACGGCTACCGCACCCTCGACAGCGCCGTCCTCGTACACCCCGCGGACGCCGGCCGCCCCGACGAGCAACTCGGGCGCGCCCACGTCGACATCACGTACCGCTCCGGCAGCCGGCACCCCGAGTCGGCCGTCATCCACCTCACCGGAGCCGACCGCAAGCCGATCGAGATCCACGTCGAACTGCTGGGCGGCAGCCCGCTCGCGGTCGGCGCCGGCTACCCGCCGGCCGACGACTGGCAGCACGGCGAGTGGAAGGGCCGCGGCTGGCTGGACCGCCGCACGTACGACCTGGCGGACCCGGCGGGCCTGGGCCTGGCGGCGTACGGCGTCATCGACCACGCGGCCCGCTTCACCTGGGACGGCGCCACCGGCTACGGCATCTTCGAGCACGGCAGCTTCGGGCGGCACGACCCGAGCGGGTTCACCGGCTTCGACTCGGTGGCGCCGTAACCCTGTCAGCCCACGGCTCGTAGCCCTTTGGAGCAGCCCCGCGTACTCCCCGCCGATTCCGGCAAGGAATGGGGAGTAGCCGAAGCCCTGTCCGGCAAGGCCCGCAAGGAGGACCCGTGTCGAGCCCGACCCCACCCCCCGCACCGCACATGACCACCAGCACCCGCGATCCCCAGCTCCTCCGGCAGCGGCTCGACGCCTGGCTGCACGCCCGCGAACCCGGCGCGCACACCCGCACCTTCCACGTCCCGTCCTCCAACGGCATGTCCAGCGAGACCGTTCTGTTCGACCTCGCGGTGCCGCACCGGGCCGGCACCGCCCGCCAGCAGCTGCGCCCCTGCGTCCTGCGGCTGGCCGCGGACCCCGACGCGTACGCGGCCTTCCCCGTGTACGACATGGAGCGCCAGTACCGCACCATCCAGGCCGTCGCCCAGCACAGCAAGACCCCGCTCCCGGCCCTGCTGTGGCTGGAGACCGACCCGGACCCGCTCGGCGCGCCGTTCTTCGTCATGGAACGCGTCGAGGGCCGCGTACCGCCCGACGTCATGCCGTACACCTACGGCGACAATTGGCTCTACGAAGCCGAACCCGCCGACCGCGAGCACCTCCAGCGCTCCACCGTCGACGTCCTGGCCGAGCTGCACACCGTCCCGGTGGAACCGGTCGCGTTCCTGGCCGGGCCCTCCGGCGACGCCCTGCGCGACCATGTGACGGCCCAACGCGAGTACTACCACTGGGTCGTCGACGGCCGCCCCCGCTCCCCGCTCATCGAGCGCGCCTTCGACCGGCTCGACGAACTGTGGCCGGACGACCCCGGCCCCACCGTCCTGAGCTGGGGCGACGCCCGCATCGGCAACATCCTCTACGCGGGCTTCGACCCTGTCGCCGTCCTCGACTGGGAGATGGCCGCCCTCGGCCCCCGTGAGCTCGACCTCGGCTGGATGATCTACCTCCACCGCTTCTTCCAGGACCTGACGGAACAGACCGGCTACCCGGGCCTCCCCGGCTTCATGACCCGCGACGCCATCGCCGACCGCTACCGCGACGCCACCGGCCACACCCCCCGCGACCTGGACTTCCACACCCTGTACGCGGCCCTCCGGCACGCCAACGTCATGCTCCGCATCGGCTACCGCCAGATCCACTTCGGCGAACGCCCCCTCCCCAGCGACCCGGACGACCTGATCATGCACCGCACCTCCCTGGAGGCGATGATCGAGAACCGCTACTGGTGACGGTCACGGGGGCCCGTCCGGCCGGGCCCCCGCGACCCGCTCGCCGGCAGTGACATGAACGTGACGTATTAGGCACAGACCCTCCCTCGATCCCCCCGCGTGACTTGGGTAACGTCGTACGTCCTACGTACGGGGACCACGGGGACGTACAGCGAGCTGACCCGACGGTGCCCACCCACCGACCGGGAGCCCTTCACTTTTATGCGAGCCCCCACAGCGCTCACCGCCGCCGCCCTCGCGACGGCGACCGCCCTGCTGCTCACCGCCTGCGGCGGGGGCGGATCCGACGGCACGTCCGACACGATCGACGGCGTCCCGACGACCGCACCGTCCACCGCCGCGACCACTGCCGCGCCGACCGCCGCCCCGTTGACGATCGACCCGAGCCTGGCACTACCCGCCGACCTGAAGCTGAATTTCGACTGGCCGAGGCCGTCGGACCACACGCAGGCGGTCGCATTGGCCGCCACGGCGAACTTCATGCAGTCACTGGTGCACGGAGTCGTGAAGCAGAGCGTGACGAAGAGCGGCCTGGCCAATTACGCGACGGACAGCGCGCTCGTGTACGGCAAGAGCTATGTCCAGCGCCATGTGGACGCCAAGAGCACGCTCACCGGCACCGACCACTACTACCGTCCCGTCATCAAGGTCGCGGCCAACAAGACTTCCGCCGAGGTCACCTTCTGCAACAACCAGGCCAAGCTGTACAGCAAGGCGATCCCGACCGGAAAGGTCGCCGTCACCCCGGAGAACAATGAGAGCTACAGGTTCTACGACATCGTCCTGATCAAGTTCAGGCCCAACGTCGATCTGTGGCAGGCGGCATCCATCGAAGTGAAGGAGAGTGCCCTGCAGTGCAAGCAATAGGTGGCTCGATACCGCTGCGCCGGGCGCTGGCCCTCGCTGCCGTCACCGTCGTTTCCGCGGCGGGAACGAGCTACGCCAACGACACGATTCCCATTCCGCCGAAGACACATGTGTCGGGTGGCAACGACACCCGCAACCTCAACGCCGCCGCCGGATACTCGGTGGTTCCCGTGACACCCGGCGCCACCGACCCCGGCCGCAAGCGGATCGCCTCGGTCGATACGTCCTGGACGCCGCCGCCTTGCTGGTTCGGGCCCAAGTACAGCGCCCAGCAGTTCAAGGACGAGTACACCAAGAGCTACAAGGAGCAGTCCCCCAACGTCCACGGCAGCTTCTCCACCGCCATGGGCATGGACCTCGCGCACTACCAGGACGGCTACGACTACCCCGGCGTCAAGGGCTACAAGGACTTCAACATCGAGCAGGAGGGCAAGGGCCAGTGGTGGGCCGTGTCCACCAACCCCGCCGCCAGCGCGTTCGACCAGATGTCGTGCAACGACCAGAATCCGCTGTGGGTGCCGAACGGCGAGCGGCCGCCGGGCGCGACGAGGCACGTCATCACCCCGGAGATGCTCTCCAAACTCGCCTTCGCGAGCACGCGTCTCCCGGGCGTGACCATCACCATGAGCCCGACGACAACGCAGACGGTCAACCTGCCGACGTGGGTGTGGCTGCGGGAGAAGTACACGCCGGTGAAGGTCCGCGCGTCCGTGAACCTCGGCGGCGGCCAGGAGATCTGGGCGGAGACCACCGCGCAGGCGAGCAGTGTGCGGATCGAGCCCGGTACGTCCGATGCCACCGTGTTCCCCGCTTCGGGTGAGTGCCCGATCGCCCCGGACGGCAAGGTGGGCGCCGCGTACGCCAGGGGAGCGACCGGCAATCCGCCCTGCGGCGTCACGTATCTCCGTTCGACGGAGCACTCCGGGGCGTACCAGCTCAATGTCACCGCGACGTGGAAGGTCAGTTGGGTCGGCTCCGACGGCGGTGTGCCGACCGGGCTGCCCAACGGCGTCATCAACGAGCCGAAGGCCGTCACCGTCCGCGAGATCCAGAGCGTCGTCCGCTGATCGTCCGCCCCGCCGCCACCCACCGCCGTGCCGCAACCGCAAGCAGACCTATCCGCCTGTATGGGATCATCCGCGCATTGGGAACGACGGGTGGGAGATCCATGAGCAACGTACGGGTGCGGCGGGACGCGGTGGTGGGTGTCGCGTTGGTCATCGCGCTGGGGGCGGCGGGGTGCGGGGGCGGGGACTCGAAGGCCGCGGACGACAAGCCCGCGGCTACGGCCTCCGTGACAGGCAGCACGCCGCCGGCCGGCGCGCCGGGCGCGCTGCCCGGGTCGCTGACCGGGCAGAAGCTGAGCTGGCGGCGGTGCCCGGCGCCGAGTGTGGCGCAGGGCACGGACGGCAAGGCGCCCGGGAGCGAATGGCAGTGCTCGACGCTCAAGGCGCCGCTGGACTACGCGAAGCCGGACGGGCCGACCATCGGTCTCGCGATGATCCGCGCCAAGGCCACCGGCAGCGGCCGGATCGGGTCGCTGGTGTTCAACTTCGGCGGCCCCGGCGGGTCGGGCGTGGCCGCGCTGCCGTCGTTCGGGAAGGACTACGAGAAGCTGCGGTCGCGCTACGACCTGGTGAGCTTCGATCCGCGCGGCGTCGGCGAGAGCCAGGGCGTGAAGTGCCTGGACGACCGGGCCACGGACGTCTCGCGGCAGATCGACGGGACCCCGGACACACCCGACGAGGTACAGGCGCAGCAGGCAGATCTGCGGAAGCTGGTCGCGGCCTGCGTGCAGAACTCGGGCGACGTGCTGCCGCACGTCGACACGATCAGTGCCGCCCGCGACATGGATCTGATGCGCCAGGTGCTGGGTGACAAACAGTTGCACTACTTCGGCATCTCATACGGCACGGAGCTCGGCGGCGTCTACGCCCATCTGTTCCCGGGCACGGTGGGCCGCGCGGTCCTCGACGGGGTGGTCGACCCGACGCTCGACCCGGAGCAGGCCGGCATCGGCCAGGCGAAGGGCTTCCAGCTCGCGCTGGACAACTACCTGACGGACTGCGCGAAGAACACCGCCAACTGCCCGGCCGGCCGCAGCCGGCAGGCCGGCGACCAGTGGATCTCCGCGTTCCTGGCGAAGCTCGACGGGAAGCCGCTGCCGACCGACGACGGCCGCAAGGTCACCCAGACCATCGCGACGAACGGGATCGCCGCCACGCTGTACTCCAAGGACGACTGGAAGTACCTGACCATGGCGCTCAAGGAGGCCAAGGCGACGGGCAGCGGCAATCTGCTGCTCGCCTTCGCCGACTCGTTCGCCGGCCGGGACCAGAACGGCCGGTACAACAACCTGATGCCGGCCAACACGGCGGTCAACTGCGCCGACGCCAAGCAGCGTTACACCCAGGAGCAGGTGCGCGAGAAGCTGCCCGCGTTCCGTCAGGCCTCCGCCATCTTCGGCGAGTTCCTGGCCTGGAGCCTCCCGGCCTGCACCGGCTGGCCGGTACCGGGCAACTGGCAGACGCCTGACGTCAGCGCCCCGGGCGCGGCGCCGATGCTCGTCATCGGCAACACCGGCGACCCGGCCACGCCGTACGAGGGCGCCGGGAAGATGGCAGCCGGGCTCGGCCCGGACGTCGGGATCGAGATCACCTACAAGGGCGAGGGCCACGGCGCGTACAACAGCGGCAACACCTGCATGACGGAGACCGTCAACGCCTACCTGCTGGAGGGAACGGTCCCCGCGAAGGGCACGACCTGCTCCTGATCACGCATGTGAGGGCCCGCACACCGTTTCCGGTGTGCGGGCCCTCAACATATGCGCGACCAGCGATACCGCTAGTAGACCGGCTTGTGCGGCTCGACCGTGTGTACCCAGCCGATGACGCCGCCACCGACGTGCACCGCGTCCGAGAAGCCCGCGGACTTCAGGACGGCGAGGACTTCCGCGGAGCGGACGCCCGTCTTGCAGTGCAGGACGATGCGCTTGTCCTGGGGCAGGTTCTGCAGGGCGGTGCCCATCAGGAACTCGCCCTTGGGGATGAGCTTGGCGCCCGGGATGGAGACGATCTCGTACTCGTTCGGCTCGCGGACATCGATGATCTCGATGTTCTCGCCGTCGTCGATCCACTCCTTGAGCTGCTTCGGCGTGATCGTCGAACCCGCGGCGGCCTCCTGGGCCTCCTCGGAGACGACGCCGCAGAAGGCCTCGTAGTCGATCAGCTCGGTGACGGTCGGGTTCTCACCGCAGACCGCGCACTCCGGGTCCTTGCGGACCTTGACCTGGCGGTAGGTCATCTCCAGCGCGTCGTAGATCATCAGACGGCCGACCAGCGGGTCGCCGATACCGGCGAGCAGCTTGATCGCCTCGGTGACCTGGATCGACCCGATGGACGCGCAGAGCACGCCCAGCACGCCGCCCTCGGCGCAGGAGGGGACCATGCCGGGGGGCGGGGGCTCCGGGTAGAGGCAGCGGTAGCACGGGCCGTGCTCGCTCCAGAAGACGGACGCCTGCCCGTCGAAGCGGTAGATCGAGCCCCAGACGTAGGGCTTGTCCAGAAGCACGCACGCGTCGTTGACCAGGTAGCGGGTCGCGAAGTTGTCCGTGCCGTCGACGATCAGGTCGTACTGGGAGAAGATCTCCATGACGTTCTCGGCCTCGAGGCGCTCCTCGTGGAGAACGACATTCACGTACGGGTTGATGCCGAGGACGGAATCGCGCGCGGACTGGGCCTTGGAACGGCCGATGTCCGCCTGGCTGTGGATGATCTGGCGCTGCAGGTTCGACTCGTCGACCTCGTCGAACTCCACGATGCCGAGCGTGCCGACACCGGCGGCGGCCAGGTACATCAGGGCCGGCGAGCCGAGGCCGCCGGCGCCGACACACAGCACCTTGGCGTTCTTCAGCCGCTTCTGTCCGTCCATCCCCACATCGGGGATGATCAGGTGGCGCGAGTACCTGCGGACCTCGTCGACGGTGAGCTCGGCAGCCGGCTCGACCAGGGGTGGCAGCGACACGGGGACTCCGGATCGGTAGGCATACGGGTGTACGGGTGGTTCTCTCCGTAACACTGCCACGCCGGTCTTCATTCCGAGACACCCGGTCCGAGGAGCGAGACCGAAGGGGATCAGATACTGGGCGGCGGCTGCTTTCGTAACGTTCGCACCGATTCGTCCCAGTAGCCGGCCAGCCCCTCCCACGGGTCGGTGCCGTCCCGGTCGGTGCGGTCCGTGAAGCAGACGGTGGCGGCGCCCTGCCAGCGGGCGATCCGCATCGCCGTCACCAGATGCGACCGCGGCACTCCGTGGACGAGGTGCGCGAAGCGCTCCGGCGGGTACGCGGCCGTCCACTGCGGGGCCTCGGACCAGCGGTACCGGGTCCAGGGGCCGGAGAACGTCACCAGCTGGTCGGCGATCTCGGCGTACCCGGGATACGGATGCATGCCGTGCCCCAGCACGATGTGCCCGTCACCACCGTCGCCACTATCACTGTCAGCGCTGTCCCCGTCGTCCCCCGCCAGCAGTGCCCGCAGCGTCGTCGTCACCCGGCGGCACTCGTTCAGCGCGGAACGCTCCGTCGGCGCGCGGTCCAGGTAGAAGCCGTCCACCCGGTACCAGTCCAGGTAGTGGGAGGCGTCCGAGACGAGCGCGCCGAACGGCCGGGCGCCGAGCCCGGCGTCCAGATGACCGAGGACCGGCACCCCGCTCTCCCGGAGCCGCGCCACCGCCTCCGTGTACAGCGGGTCGGGCCGGGTGCCGGGGCCGCGCGCCACGTTCAGCACCACCCAGTGCAACGGGGTTCCCGGGCGGGCGAGTTCACCCCACTCGGCCGGTGCGACCAGCGGGTGCGCGTTCACCGGGACGCCGAAGCCGAGCCGGTCGGAACGGGCCTGGCCGCCCGCTCCCGGGCCGGCCCCGCCGGAGCGGTCGCGCAGCCCCGCACCCCAGAAGTGCGGCGGCGTCAGACGCGACATGCCGCCTCCATCCAGACGTCGGCCAGCGATTCCTCGAGGCCGATGCGGGGCCGCCAGCCCAGCCGGTCACGGGCCGTCCGCACATCCGCCTGCTGCCAGATGCCGCAGCCGTCGGGGTACGGGGGCGGGCCGGGCGCGACCTGCGGCTCGTCCAGCTCGTGGAGGGTGCCGTCGTAGCCCGCGACATGCGCGAGCCCGGCCGCCATGTCGCGCATCCGTACGGCCCGGCCGGAGCCGATGTTCACCAGGCCCTGCGCGGCCGACAGCGACGCCGCGTGCACCGCCCGCGAGACGTCACGGACGTCGATGAAGTCGCGCTGCACGGCGAGCCCGCCGAGCTTCAGCTCGCCGTCCCCGCTCTGCATCGCCCGGCGCAGCGCCTCGGCCACCCGCCCCAGCGGTGAACTCGTCGGCGTGCCGGGGCCGACCGGGCTGAACACCCGCAGCACCACCGCGTCGAGACCCGAGCCCAGCACCAGCTCGGACGCGGCGAGCTTGCTCACCCCGTACGGGCCGCCCGGCCGCGGCACCGCGTCCTCGGCGGTGGACGCGCCGACCGGCGAAGGACCGTATTCGGCGGCGCAGCCCACCTGGACCAGGCGCGCGCCGGTGCTGCTGCGCCGCATCGCCTCGCACACGGTCGCCACCGCCACCGTGTTGTGCCGGGTCAGGTCCCGGGCCCCGCCGCGGGTCGCGCCCGCGCAGTTGACGACGACGCCCGGGTGCACGGCGTCCAGGAACCGCGCCAGCGCTCCCGGCGCCCCGCTCGCCAGGTCGAACCGCACATCGGCGTCGTCGCTGCGCCCCAGCGCGGTCAGCTGTACGGCGGGGTCGGCGAGCAGCCGTTCGGCCACGTGCCGGCCCAGGAATCCATCGGCTCCAAGCAGCAGCACTCTCATCGGCCGACACCCCCCACCCGGTGTCCTTGCCGGTGCGCTGTCCCGCGCGGTGGGCGGAGCGAGGTCGTTCGGTGCGTGATCAACGTTTCTCCTGGTTGGTGTTGCGGAGGTCTGTCGTACGGGGGTGGGTGGCGGCGGGGGTGCCCGTGCGGGCACCGGTGCCGTGCGCCGAGGCCCGGGTGAGGGCGCGGAAGGCATGCACTACGAGGACTGTGGCGGCGCAGCCGCAGGCCAGGACGGGTATCGCCGCCGGGCCGAGCCACTCGACCGGGGCCGAGACGGCGGCCAGGCCCGGCACGTGGTGCAGTACGGCTGCGCCGAGCGCGGCTCCCTCGGCCGCGGCCGGCGCGCCGGTCCCCCACGCGGCCGCCCTCGTGAAGCCGTGCACCGCGAGCAGCCGGGCGGTGAACAGCAGCATCCCGAGGGCGCCCGCCCCGGCGACACCGGCGGGACCGGCCAGCGCGGCGGCGGCCCACAGGAGGGCGAGCAACACCGCGAGATACAGCACGAGGGTGCCGGCGAGCAGCGGGCGCACCCGGGCGGCGAACTCCCCGAGCCCGCGGCTCGGCGTGAGTTCGGCCCGCGCCCGCAGCGCGAACCGGTGGGCGCACCACGCGGCGGGCGCCAGGGTGAGGGCCAGCGCCACGAACGGGCCGCCGGCGGGCGGGTCGAACGGCGCGCCGAGCAGGCTCGTCAGCAGCGGACCGCCGCACAGCGCGAACGCCAGCAGCCACCCGCCCGAGAGCGCCCCGCCGGCGCTCGCGGTACGCAGCGGGCCGCGTCGCAGCGCCGCCCAGGTGGCCAGCGCGACGAGCAGGGCGATCACCGCGCCGACGGCGGGCGACCGCACCACGAACGCGGCCGCCGCGGCGCAGCCCGCGCCGGGCACCACATGCAGCAGCCCGACCCGTACCGGTCCGACCCGCGCCGCCACCCGCTGCCCGCCGGCCCGCTCCCCCGCGGCGCCGTGCGGGACGCGGGCGTACAACTCGTCCGCGAGCGAGAACACGTCCCGGTGCCGGAACCGTCCCGCCACCCGGTCGGTGACACCGTGCGCCTCCAGCCCTGCGGCGATCTCCAGCACATCCACCGCCCCGGCGCACAACTCCTCATGCCGGTGCATCACCCCACGCACCGGATCAGCAGGCCCCCGCCGCCGCGCCACCGAGGCCCTCCCGGCGGGTTCGGAGTCGCGATCCGGCAGGACACCATCCCGGGCGCCCGGACCCGCCGCCGAGGCGAGACCCCCGCCCTCACCGACCGGCAGGATCAGCTCGGGCTGCAACTCCGACAGCAGGACCCGGTCGTCCGCAGCCGCCTCCACCGGGCGGTACGAACCCCCGCCAACGACGGGCAACTCCGGCGCGTGCGACCCACCGGTATCCCGGCCACTCGGACCCGCCGCCGAGGCGGGAACCCCACCGCCACCGACCGGCAGAACCGGCCCCGGCCGCGCCCCCGAGAGCAACACCCGGTCGTCCGCAGCCGCCTCCGCCAGGCTGGGCCGCGCCCCCGAGAACAACACCCCGCCCTCCACAGCCGGCTCCGCCAGAGGCGTGCGGCCGTCCGTTCCCGGGCCGTAGCCCAGGGCCGCCACGACCCGCGCACGGATGTCGCCCGCCGCGTCGAGTCCGCGGCTGGGCGCCTCCATGAGCGGCTCCGCCCCGGAGGCGGCTTCGGCGGCGGCTTCGTGTTCCGGCCACGCGATGGTGTCGTCCGCGTTCACGCGGTCCGGGGCCGCGGCGGGATCCGCCTCGTCGGAAGGACCCACGCAGCCGCTCAGGCCCTCGGCTGCGGCTTCGGCCGTCGCGATGCCGTCCTCCTGCTCCGGCTCCGGTTCGCGCTCCGGCTCGGACTCCGGGGCCGGAGCCGGGTCACCGGCCCGACCGCCGGCCGGGCGGTCGACGCCGTCGGTGCCGTCGGTGCCGTCGGTGCCGTCGGTGCCGTCGGTCAGGACCTCTTCCGCGGCGGTCGCGGAATCATCCACCGGGCCGGAGGCCGCCCGGCGGAAGGCCGGGGGGAGGAGGTCGGCGCCTGGGACGGTCTCGTTGGGCGGGGTCGGGTCGGTGGGGACGTCGGAGAGGATGCGGGCGAGGAGGGCGGCCTGCGCGGAGCCTCGGGTCGCGGTCATGCGAGGTCACCTCCCGGGAACGGGAAGCCCGCGGGTTGCGGGCGGCGGGCCCAGGTGGGGGCGGGCAGCACGGGCGTGAGGCGGCCGGGGACATGGGCCTCGGCGGGCTCGGAGAACGGGCGCGGCACGCCGTCGGTGTCGAGCAGCGGCTCGCGGCGCACCGGACAGTGCGCGACGAGCTCCAGATAGATCTCGCGGAACGCGCCCACGCACCGCTCGACGGTGAAGAGTTCGAGCGCCCGCTCGCGCGCGGCGGCGCCGAGCCGGGCGGCGCGCTCGGGCTCGCGCAGCAGCGCGAGGCAGGCGTCGGCGAGCGCCTTGGGGTTGCGGGGCGGTACGACGAGCCCCGTGCCGCCGATGACCTCGCGGACGGCGCCCACGTCGGTGGAGACCGTCGCGCGGCCGCAGAACATCGCCTCGACGAGGCTCAGCGGGAAGCCCTCGACGATGCTGGACAGCACGACGACGTCACCGGAGGCGTACGCGTCGGCGAGCTGTGGTGCGCCGGGTGAGCCGATCTCCTCGAAGGTGACGGGGCTCTCGCCGACCGTCACCGCGTCCTGGGCCTCGTCGGGGAAGAGCTGGGCGGCCAGCGTGCGGCAGCCCGCCAGGTAGGAGTCGACGCCGCCGCGGACGTGCAGGATCCGGAGCCGTGCGCCCGGTTCCGCCGTGCGTATCGCGTCGAAGGCGTGCAGGAGCGCGATGAGGTCCTTGGCCGGGTCCGGGCGGCCGACCCAGGTGAGCGTGGGGTCGGTGTGCCCGCCCTGGACGTCCGCGCCGGCCGCTTCCGCGGCTTCGCCGGCGCGGGCGAAGCGGGCGGCCTCCATGCCCGGGTAGACGGTCCGCAGCCGGGAGCGGTCGGCGCCGCAGCGTTCCTGCCAGCGGCGGGCATGGGTGCTGCCCGGGGTGATCAGGGCCGCCTCGCGGTAGGACTCACCGGCGAGCAGCCGGTGGAACGCGGTGAGGAGCGCGCGGACTTCGGCGGAGAGGCCGGAGGCGCGGTGCGCGAGGAGCGCCTCGCGCAGCCGGACGCCGTACTCGGTGACCAGGAGCGGCGTTCCGAAGAACCGTTTGGCCAGCAGGCCGGGAAGGGTCGCGGGACCGCCGGAGACGGCGTGGCACAGATCGGCGGCGCCGAGCTCGTCCGGTTCGTACCAGGGCGCGGACAGCGGTCTCAGGGCGCGTTCCAGAAGTTCGGCGGCGGTGAGCAGGTCCGCCACGCCGACGGTGGCCAGCAGGGGTCGTACGCCGGGAGCGCGGCAGGCGTCCTCCAGGGCGCGCAGCGCGTGCTCGGACCGGAGCAACCCGGGCAGTCCGCCGTCCTCGTGGGCGAGTTCGGCCAGCCCGTACAGACCGGAGGCGAAACGGTCCGCCCGGGCACCTCCGTAGCCGTCGGCTCCCGCACCGGACACGCCGATGACGTCATCGGTGCGGCCCGCGGCGGATCCCTCGTCGCCGCCCGCCAGCGCGGCGGCCAGCTCCCGGTAGTGGTGCAGGAACCGGTGGCGGCGCGCCCGGCTGGCCGCCCGGCCGCGGCTGCCGTCGTCCTCCGGCGGCGCGCCCCACAGGCGCTCGCTGCGCACCCGCCGTACCTGCGACGGCAGTTCGACCCGTCCCCCGGCCTCCGTCCGCTCGGACCTGCTGAGCGCGTACACCTCGAATTCGTGGCCCGGAAGCCCGCGCACGAGCCGGTCGCACCAGGCGCCACCTTCACCTCGTGCGTACGGGTAGCCACCCTCGGTGAGCAACGCGATGCGCATGTGTACGCCCCCCTTCCTTCGCCGGTCCGCCGGATGCATGGCCGGGAGGGCGGATACGTCTGCCCGGCGCGACGACGGTATGCCGGTACGACAGTGGCGCGACGGACGGTTGTCCGCCGCGCCACCAGAAGGGGTGAACGGTCGTAACTTCTCGCACCACAACGCGTTGTCGTCGCTTAGGGTGCGCGGAACAACACACTCCACTCACCCTGTCCGCGACCGTGCCGCGCTCCGGCAGGAAGCGTTCCCCGGACTCCCGGGAAGCGTTTCTCAGACTTCGGCGAGCCCCTTCCGGCTCGCGCGCCGCACCGCGGACTCGACCGGGTCGAGCACCGGCACGGCCGCCAGCAGGCCCTTGGTGTACGCGTGCTGGGGCGAGTCGTACACCGCGTCCGCCGGCCCCTCCTCGACGATCTTCCCGGCGCGCATGACCGCGACCCGGTCGCTGACCTGCCGCACCACCGCCAGGTCGTGCGCGATGAAGACCAGCGAGAGCCCCAGGTCACGCTGCAGTTCACCGAGCAGCGCGACGACCTGGGCCTGGGTCGTCACGTCGAGCGCCGAGACCGGCTCGTCGCAGACGATCAGCTTCGGGGCCGGTGCCAGCGCCCGCGCGATCCCGACCCGCTGCCGCTGGCCGCCGCTGAACTCGTGCGGGTACCGGTGGTACCAGTCCGGTTCCAGACCGACCCGCTCCAGCAGTTCCCGCACCCGCTCGACGACCGCCTTGTCCGAAAGCTCTCCCGCCGCCCGCAGCGGGTCGGCGATCGACTCGCCGATGCTGCGCCGCGGGTTCAGCGACGAGACCGGGTCCTGGAAGACCATCTGCAGCTCGCGGCGCAGCGGTCGCAGCGCCTTGTCGCCGAGCTTGCCGATGTCCCGGCCGTCGTAACGGAGTTCACCGGCCGTGGGGTCGAGCAGCCGCACCAGCATCCGGCCGAGGGTGGTCTTCCCGCTGCCGCTCTCCCCGACGATGCCGAGCGTCTCGCCGCGCCGGACGGTCAGCGACACGCCGTCCACGGCGGTCACGGTGTCCTGGCGCTTGCCGAACTCCCGCCGCAGACCGACCGCTTCGAGAAGCGGCGCTTCCACGGCAGCCTTCCGTTCGTCGCCCGTCCGCTGCTTCACGAGGACGACCGGCCGCGCCGCGTCCACCTGCGGCACCGCCGCGAGCAGTGCCCGCGTGTAGGGCTCGCGCGGGTCGTCCAGGACGGCGCTCACCGCGCCGCGTTCGACGGCGGTGCCGTTCCGCATGACGAGTACGTCGTCGACGCTGCCGGCCACGACACCCAGGTCGTGG